>JAUXFJ010000131.1 GCA_030620065.1 Anaerolineaceae bacterium | reverse complement strand
TCGCGCCGGACACAAGAATGAAGGGTACATCGTATCCGCTTTCATTCCGCAACTGTAAAGCCTGTAAACCGGTGAATTGGGGCAGGGAATAATCAGACAAGATAACATCCAGCTCTGGCTTCAGATAGGCAATAAAACCTTTTTTATTATCCACCATCTGCCAGGTGAGCTCATAACCAGCCCGGCGCAGTTCAATCAGCAGCAGTTCCGCGTCAGCCGGATTATCTTCCAGGATCAATACATTCAATGGTTTAGGCATAATAATCACTCTTTATCCAATCATACCGATCATAAGTCACGTGGCACACCTGATTGAGGCTGTTTTTATGCCGTCGGTTCATTCAGCAATAGCCAGTACATGCCAATTTCCCGGACGGATTCAGCGAACTGCTTGAAGTCAACCGGTTTGACAATGTAACTGTTGACACCCAGTTTATAGCTTTCGACGATGTCACTTTCTTCGTTGGAGGATGTGAGCACCACTACGGGTATGCAATTTGTTTCCGGGTCCGCTTTGATCCTGCGCAATACTTCCAATCCACCTACTTTGGGCAGTTTCAGGTCCAACAGGATCACCTTGGGACGTTGATTAATATCCCTGCCAGAATATTTTCCATCAGCGAAGATATAATCAAGCGCCTCTGCCCCATCGCGCACCACAAATATTTTATTGGTGATCTTATACTTTTTCAAGGCAAGCAAGGTCAGCTCTTCATCACCCGGATTATCCTCAACCAACAGGACTTCCACCGCCTGGTTATTCATCTTTTCCTCCCAAAGTAAAGTAAAATGATGCGCCTTTATCCACTTCTGCCTCAGCCCAAACCCGCCCGCCATGGCGGTGGATAATGCGCTGGACAATCGCCAGTCCGACGCCCGTGCCTTCAAACTCTGCCGCGCTGTGCAGCCGTTGGAAGACGCCGAACAGCTTACCCACATATTGCATATCGAAGCCAACACCGTTGTCCTTGACGAAATAAACCGTTTCACCTTTGATAATTTTACTGCCAACCTCTACCCGCGCGTTTTTCTTTACTTTAGTGAATTTAAAGGCATTGGTCAGCAGGTTCATAAATACCTGTTTGAGCAAGATAGAGTCTGCCCGACAGACAGGCAGTTTGCCTAAGGCGACCTCGATCTTGCGGTCCTCCCGCTCGGTTTGAAGTTCTGCCAGTGATTGTTCCACTATCTCGGCACAATTCACATCTCGAACATTCAATGCCTGCTTTCCCATGCGGGAAAAGAGCAGCAGGTCATCAATCAATTTGCCCATTTTGTGGGAATTCTCCTGCACAAGATCCAAGTAGCGTTGCGCTTCCTGCGGCAACTGTTTCCCGTACTCTTCAACCAGGATGCGCGAAAAACCATTCATCGCCCGCAGCGGTGCACGCAGGTCGTGGGAGACAGAGTAGGAAAAACTTTCGAGTTCACGATTGGCGGCTTCCAGTTGGGCAGTGCGTTCGATCACTCGCTGCTCCAGCTCAACATTCATGGCGCGAATCTCTTCCTCCGCCTGCTTGCGCCCTGTGATGTCCTGCAAAGTCTCTATCGCACCAATGATTTTACCCAGATGGTCTCTTAATGGAGCAGCTGTGACGAAAAGCCATTTACCATCAAGACCAGGGAAGAAATCCTCGATCTCATAACGCCCTTCTGTGAGAATGGAATTTGTATACTTACTACTGTAGTACCTGAATATATCTTCCTCTGCCGCTTCATCCATGATTAAATCGGCCAGAACAGGTCTTTCTTCGGAGTAGAAAGGCAGCCACTGTTTTTTTGTGCCGATCATTTTGCTCGCATGAAAGCCTGTAAGGTTTTCACAGGCTTTATTCCAGTGTGTGACGGTGTGCTTTTCACCAATAACAAAGATTGGTATCGGATTTCCCTCGAGTATTTGCTTAAGCCTTTCCTCGCTACCACGCAGCGCATTGTCACTCTCACGCTGCCCGCGCAACAAGTTCGCTGCCAGCACGCCCCCCGCCAGAGAAACGAGGAGGAAAGCCGTTCTAATGAAAATATCATGCGCCGAGACATTCAATGCAAGTGAATCCAGAAAAGAAGACTCAGGCTGAAACACCAGCGTGTCGATAATACTATCAACTATCCAGCAGAAAGCCCCAACCAGGAACGCAGCACTTATGATAAAGTTTGTGTTAGTCCGGTTATATTCCTTTTCTAATCTAAAAAACTTTCTCGTAAATCCCAGGTTCAATAATACATCAGCCAGCAGCAAGACGATGTACCCAACCACAGCCTGTTTTATGACAACAAAGATGGAGAAATCCATCGGGATCGTATTAGCCGCGTTAGAAGCCCAGGTCCAGGAGGGTGGATTTAAACTTATCGCCCATCTACATAATGTAAGCAGGTTTATTGAGTTGAGTATCCGAAACGGGATCTCAACAATGTATGGGCTTAACCACCACTTAGTGACGGTTTGTTTTTTGCGCCAGCCGGCCATAAATCCGTGCCATACGATCCATAGGGTGAATGGGGGTACAACCGGAAATATGGCGTAACCGTTGCTGGGGCCCCATAACCACCACATCGTCTGACACCCACCAACCAGAGCCGATAAGAGACCATACTTCCACCCCCAGGCAAGCGTTATAAGCATTGGAAATATCAATCCAATCAAGACGGTTGCCGTATAAGGCGGGAAGTAAAAATTGATGCTATAGAAATTTAAGGCAAAGCCCAATAATCCGAAGAGAATGGAGATGATGGTTTTGTAAGTAAAACCCTTGGGGATAATCTTCTTCATAATTTCTCCACTTTCAGTAGTTCCAGAAGTGTTCATCAACTGCTAATCTCTACCCTCAGATTTTTCAGGGTATCTTCAAGCTCATAGAATGAATACTACACCGCCCTATAATATATTATTTTACACGATTTAAGGCTGCAAGTCATCCTTATAAGCATCCAGCAGATCGTCAAAAGTACCGAAAATGCGATCCTGCTGCTCAGCTTAATCCGGGCGGCAGATGAAAGACACCCTGCGCATCGGTCTCAAACACCAGAATTTCCACCACAGCATCCAATTTCAGGGCGCCATACAAGTGGGGGAAAAGCTCCTCCCCGCCTTCCAGGTTCTCGTAACGCAGCCCGGGGTCTGTTTTTGCATGCGCGATGCACAATACAAGCAAGTCCTTTTCGCTGGCATAGAAACGGTTGGCAACGCCAAGCAGCTGGTTTAAATCAGAGCAATGAATGAAACCATCTGCTTCAAAGGCTTGCGGTTTGTATTGCCCTTGCTCCCGGGCAGCTTCCCAAGCCTGACGATTTAATATGTGATAGATCATATGCCTGCCTCCTGAGAATGACTCTCCCGCTGCGGATCGTAAATAGATTCCATCCAGATATGATACTTCAAAGCTATCAAGCTATGAACGATGCAACAGGGTCAGATGTTATTGTACCTAATAATATCTGGCATAGATGACCTGTTTTAGATATAAACCACGCAATTGGATAAGCCAATACACAAAAATCTGCCTATGATATAATTCCAGCGTTAAATTTACAGTGAATACTTGCCAGTAGTAATTAATGCAATTCTGACACTATTCAGAGTATAATTTTGATTAATGTTTACTTGAACACCTTTAAGGAGGCTAATTAATGAAAGTAACTGTTGATAAAGATCTCTGCCTTGGTTGTGGCATTTGCGAAGGCATAGCGCCTGAGGTTTTCAGCATGGCGAATGAACCATACGCTGAAGTACTGCTTGACCCAATTCCTGAAGAATTTCAGGATGCCGTCCGCGAAGCCGCCGAAGAATGCCCTGAAGAGTGCATCGCTATCGTAGAGTAAAATTCTATAATCTGAGATAATAAACGCACATACCGCCTTGCAAAACAGGCGGTGTATGCGTTTATACACGATCCGTTTCAGATGAAATTTATTCCCTTATTGCTGAATATTAAGCTTTAACAACCCCAAGGCAACCGCCCTGGCAAGCAGCTGCTGTCCAGTTTGCGCGCCCAGACGGGCTTTCAACCTTGCCACATAACCCCGTACGGTGCGCGGCTTCACACCCATCTGAAGCGCAATTTGGGATGCTGTCAAGCCTTCAGCGAGCATTTGAAGCACCTGCATCTCCCTGCGGCTCACCTTTGGGCGCACAATTGGGCTCGGGTTTGCATAATGCGTAATAATCACCAGCTCATCCTGTTGGCTGGCATATAAAGGTCCACGTTCAGCGGGCAGGTATTTCATCCAATTCCCGCTATTCACTGCAGTAATAATGGCTGCTGGATCCTCATGCACGTCCATAATCTGAAAAACATCCGGCTCGTTAAATACCAAGACACGAGTCATAATCTAAAACCTCCTGATATCAATATCGCTTTCCCATCTTGTCAAACAACCAGGAACCCCAATTATCAATAGAACATCTGTTCTATATAATCATATGCTAATCTCCCCGCTTTTGTCAAGGGCTAATGCTTAAAACACCCGGCTTTAGTCTTGCCTTTGCTCTCCCATGGCTGCCACCAGGGGAAACAGGTGATTTCACGAGCCACCCCGTGGATCGGAATCTGAACGTGGTTCACGATGCCCAAGGCGTAAGAAAGCAATGATACTCGTCAAGCCAACACCTATACCAGCAATCCACGGTGCACGCAGCCCAAACTGGTCACTCAAGATACCCGCGGCCAGCGGGCCCGTACCCGTGGCGACATTCCAGGTCAGTCCATAAATACTCATGTAGCGCCCGCGTTTATCCGCCGGTGCCAAATTAGCTACAAATGCACTCACGGTGGGCATAAGGATCAACTCGCCGATCGTCATGACCACCATCCCAAGCCAGAAACCCTTTAGATCACTGCTCAGCGAGATGATCAACATGCTCAAGGCGTAAAAGGTGCTGCCAACTACCAGGACAGCTGGCACCTTGAACTTCTTTGTCCAGCGCGTGATCAACACCTGAAACAAGATGATCATGACGGCATTGGTAGTAGGGAGCCAACCGTAGACTTCCTCCGGTATTCCGAAATTCTGTTTCAGATAGACCGACAATAAAACCCATACCAGCGTAGCGCAGATCTGTACCAGAGTAAAAGCCCCTACCAAACGCATAAAAACACCATCTTTAAATGCATATAAATAGCCGTCAAACTGCTCACGCAAAGAAGATGAGCGCGTTTTGATTGTTTGATGCAAAGTCTCGCGCACAAAGAACAGCACACACAGGCCATAGATCCCCAAACCAGCTGCAGCCGCATATAATCCAATCGTATACGAGATTGAGAGCACGAAACCACCCACAGCAGGCCCTAAAGCGACTCCGATATTGCGCCCCATGCGCATCAATGCGTATGCATC
>JAUXFJ010000185.1 GCA_030620065.1 Anaerolineaceae bacterium | reverse complement strand
GGATGGATAAACACTGAATAGATATTCTTGGCTCCGGATTTCTTGACGATTTGAACCGCTTCAGCCATAGAACCACCTGTATCTACTTCATCATCAATAATGATCACGTCACGGTCCACAACATCTCCGATGACAGAGTGCGCCTCAGCCTTGGCTTTGTTATTTAAGCGGCGTTTTTCAATGAAGGCTAGTGGGAGCTCCAGAGCTTCTGCATAGCGGCGTCCCTTTTTAGCGAATCCCAGGTCAGCTGTCAATATAACGGGTTTATGAAGTTTGGGAAGTTTTTTCAACAGATACGGTTTGAGGACATGATACGCTGTAAGCACATCTCCCGGGATTGAGAAGAAACCTTGAATTTGCCCGGCATGCAGATCCATGGTGATATACCGATCAGCACCTGCGATTTGGATCATATCCGACACAAGACGGGCTGTGATCGGGACGCGGGGTTGGTCTTTTCTGTCTGAACGTCCGTAACACATATAAGGAACAACAACCGTGATACGCCCCGCAGAGTCCAACTTTAATGTCTGCGTGGAGATAAGCAATTCCATTAAGTTGCGGTGTACTGGTATCGAGGTTGTCTGGATTACATAACAATCCTGGCCGCGTACACTGGCATGCAATTTTACGAATAAATTTTCATTAGGGAATTCGATAATATCCCTTCCACATAGCGGGAGACCCAGGTACCCAGCAATTTCTTTTGCTAATTCGGGAGATGCAGTCCCAGCGAAGAGTTTAATATTCCCATAAAGTAAATCATGTTTCATATGTGGTGTAGCCATAGATGCCTGCTTTCTCGTGTAACTACTATTCCTTGAGCGCTTCCCACTCACTGCGAAGGACACTCATGATGATGATGTCATAGTAACGGCCATGTTGATAGTGTGCTTCCCGGAAGCGGCTTTCTACCGTGAACCCTGTTTTTTCATAAGCGCGGATACCGCGCACATTTTTATCACATACCTGTAACCAGATACGGTGAAGATTTAAGGTTTCAAAACCATGCTTGAGCATCAACTGCATTGCTTCGCTTCCATAGCCTTGATCCCAGTATTCTTTTTCACCGATCATGATGCCGATTTCAGTCTTGCGGTTTCGCCAGTCGATATCCAGGAATTGGATGTTTCCTATTGGGAACCATGCTTCTGTTTCCGGTTTACCCCCAACCGGGGCTTTGGTCTCGATTACCATTACATGCTCTGCTGCCGGTCGTTTAAGCATATTCTCATACCAATTTGCTTCTTCTTCAGCAGAAATTGGTTGGTAGAGCATGAGATTTTCGGTGATGTCCGGATCGTTTATCCATTTTAAGAACTGAGGAATATCATCACGTTCTGGAGCACGCAGGCGGAGTCTGTTACTGAATAGATGAGGCATTTTTTCAATGTTCCTTTTAGGGCACTAAGCGATTGGGACCTCGGAATAGATAAACGGCTTCGCGGATATTAGGGAGGTCCAGCATGATCATCAAGAATCGGTTAAGTCCAAAGCCAAAACCACCATGAGGGGGGCAGCCATAACGGAAGAAGTTAAGATAATTGTCTATGGGTTCTAAAGTAAGTCCTTTTGCAAGGGCTTGTTCTTTAAGCACGTCATAGCGATGTTCACGCTGTGCACCTGTTGTGACTTCCAAACCTTTACCCAGTAAATCAAAACTGCATGTCAGGTCCTTGTTTTCCGGGTGACACATATGATAGAAGGGGCGGGTCGCAAATGGCCAATCTGTGATGTACAAATAATCGCTGTCGAATTTTTCTTTGACATAAGCACCCAATGCCCTTTCAGCACCAGGGTCAAGATCACCCTTTTTATCAGGTGGGAGCTTGTAACCGATTTCTTTCAATAATACATATGCTTCAGCCATTGAAATCCGCGGGAAAGGAACTTACGGTACGGTGAGATTTATGTCGAACACCTCTTTGATCTGCTGCCCGTGCTTCTCAATGACTTTTGTATAAGTGTATGCCAGCCAATTCTCCAGGAAGATCATTACATCTTCGTGGGAATCAATCCAGGACATTTCCATATCAACCCCCGTAAATTCGGTCATATGCCGGGATGTGAAGGAAGGGTCAGCTCGAAATACAGGGCCGATTTCGAAGACGCGCTCGAAACCGGCTGCCATTGCCATTTGTTTATAAAATTGTGGTGATTGTGCAAGATAGGCAGTGGTATCGAAATATCCCAGGCTAAAGAGTTCAGCCCCACTTTCGCTTGGAACCCCCATGATCTTTGGTGAATGTATCTCAACAAAATTATGATCCAGCCAATATTCCCGCATGGCTTGTTCGGCTGTGGTTTGGACATGGAATATCAGTAAATTAGAAGTTCTGCGCAGATCCATATAGCGCCAATCCAGGCGGAAATCTTGATCTGGCAAATTGTCGCCGAAGGGTTCAAAAGGTAGAGGGAGCTCAGCGTTGTTTTCTACTATTAATGCTTCGATCTGTATCTCAAGGCCGCCTAATTTCACAACTTCATTTTCGACGACTTTGCCAATAATTGTCAGAGCTGATTCTGTCCCCAAGGCGGAGATCATCTCAGCCAGTTCAGGGTTGCCCTTTTTCCAGTGTGCCACTTGAGTCAAGCCTGTCTGGTCACGCATGATGAGGAACTGCATGCTTTTTTGATCCCTCAACTTCTGCAGCCAACCTTGAATCTTTACAGTTTCATCGATGTGTTGGTTCAGATCTTTGATCAATGTGCGTTCCATTGATGAACTCCTTATTGGTAGAGATTAATTAGATTACTTATTATAAGCCAATAACTTCTCAACTGCTGTATGCGGCGCTATTTTTCGTTTGTAAAGATCCCGCATGGTTGACTCATATACGCTCGGTGGCAATTTCTCATTCCAACGTACTGCTAGGGTATCCCGGATTAATGTTTCAAATTCTAATTGAAGATTAGCCTGTTCACGCAGTTCCCATTCGCCGCTGCTTTTTAGATAATTGTGGTGGTCTTTAATCGCTTGCAGTAGTTCGTCGAATCCTTTTCCCTCAGTTGCCACAGTTGTAAGCACAGGTGGGGTCCATTTTTCTTCATTATTTTGTTTGTCTGCTACTACAGATTTATTCGGGGATGAGCTAAGCAAATGCTTTCTTGAGGGAGCATACGATCCAGGAGAGTTAGCCATTTCAAGCATGGCGCGCAGGGCACGTGCGTTATTTTCGGCGCCTGGCTTGTCAGCTTTATTTACCACCAGAATATCAGCGATTTCCAAAATACCTGCTTTAATCGCTTGAATATCATCGCCCATACCTGGTGCTTCAACGACGATCACGGTGTGTGCTAAGCGGGCAATTTCTACTTCAGATTGTCCTGCACCAACTGTTTCGATCAGAATGATGTTATAGCCGGCGGCATCTAACACTTGCGTGAATGCTGCTGTTGTATGGGCAAGACCGCCCAAAGCGCCACGCGTTGCCATCGAACGGATGAATATCCCTTCATCGCCAGAGAGATCCCGCATCCGCACACGGTCTCCGAGCAGTGCGCCGCCTGTAAATGGGCTTGTCGGATCAACAGCAATAATACCCACCCTGGGCTTGGTTTGCACATTTTGGGATTGACGTAAATTAAGCGCCAGACAATTAACAAGCGTGCTTTTACCGCAGCCTGGTGCACCAGTTATACCGATCAAGTGAGCATTACCTGTATGAGGAAAGAGTTCTTCCAAAGCAGCATTACCAGCCGCAGTGTTATTCTCTACCTGCGTGAGGACTCTGGATAAAGTGAGTTTATCTCCTCCCGTGAGTGTATTGATTAATTGCTTGGCCATGCTTATTTAGGAGGTCGTTGAGTGGCTTTGATAATGTCTTCACTGATCTGGTGCGTATTTGTTCCTGGGCCATAGACAGCTGTAACACCCGCATGTAATAAGTCGGGGATATCTTTCTTCGGGATGATCCCACCAACGAATACCAATACCTCCTCTTGACCATTTTGTTTTAATTTTTCAATGATTTGGGGTACTAAAACATTATGGGCACCGGACAGGATGGAGAGACCAACAACGTCCACGTCTTCTTGAAGTGCAGTTTCAGCGATCATCTCAGGTGTTTAACGCAGCCCGGTG
>JAUXFJ010000045.1 GCA_030620065.1 Anaerolineaceae bacterium | reverse complement strand
TTCCTGGAACAGCAAATTGCGGCTATTAACCCTGCGGTTATCGTTACGCTTGGTCGATATTCAATGGGAAATTACATTAAAAAGGGCAAGATAAGCGTGATTCATGGTCGCCCGATCACAGTCAATGGGCGACTGATTGTCCCAATGTATCACCCAGCAGCGGCGCTGCATCAGCCTTCACTGAGAAGCGTGCTGCTCGAAGATTTTGCAAAACTGCCGGGAATGATTATGCAAGCTGAAGAAATGCATAAAAATGATATAAAAATAAACGAGCCCGCACAACTTTATAATGAAGAAGATAGGGAAGTCAAGCGTGACAGTACGCAGCAGTTGAACCTTTTTGACTGAATGGCTTGCTGTACTATATAACCCCCACTTTGAAGCGTGAGGATATTGTTCATTGGTGAGTAAACTTCAAAGCACAATCTATAACGAGACGAGAAGCGCATATATGAGTAATACAAAAGAGCAACTCATCGAATTGTTTAAGATTAGGAAAGCCAGGGTCGGCGTCATCGGCATTGGGTATGTCGGTTTACCCTTGGCGGTTACATTTGCGGATGCCGGTTTTGAGGTTGTAGGGGTTGACCCAATTGAAGAAAAAGTGGCAATGATCAATAGTGGGGAGAGTTACATTCTGGATGTGGAAGCAGCACATGTGAAAAAGCTAGTCGAGGCGGGCAAATTACGGGCAACGAGTGATTATGCTGAGTTGCAGAAGGTTGATGCGGTTTCGATCTGTGTTCCAACGCCGTTGCGCAAGACTGGCGACCCTGACCTTTCATTCATTATGTCTGCCAGTAAGTCTTTGGCGCCATACATGCATAAGGGAATCATTGTTGTGCTTGAATCCAGCACATATCCAGGCACGACCAGAGAAATGGTGCTGCCGACTTTATCAGATGCAAGTGGTTTAAAGGTTGGCGAGGACTTCTTCCTGGCATTTTCACCTGAACGTGTTGACCCCGGCAGAAAAGACTGGACGACGCTCAATACACCCAAGGTCATTGGCGGGCTTACACCGAACTGTTGTGAAGTAGCTGAAGCCTGGTATTGTCAAGCTTTAGAGACTGTTGTACCGGTTTCTTCTTGTGAAGTTGCTGAAATGACCAAGCTTTTGGAAAACACCTTCCGCATGATCAATATTGCCATGGTGAATGAGCTCGCAATCATGTGCGATCGTTTAAAAATAGATGTCTGGGAAGTGATTGAGTCAGCGGCGACAAAACCATTTGGTTTTATGAAATTTACACCTGGACCCGGGCTGGGAGGGCACTGTATACCGATTGATCCACTTTACCTCTCGTGGAAACTCAAATCATTGAATTACACAGCGCGATTTATTGAATTGGCATCTGAGATCAACTCCAACATGCCACGCTATACGGTGTCAAAAATTCAGGATGCGCTTAATGACCATAAAAAACCGCTCAAAGGTAGTCGGGTATTGGTTCTGGGTGTGGCATATAAGCCGGACATTGATGATGTGCGCGAATCGCCGGCGTTGGACGTGATCCACCTGCTGCAGGAAAAGGACGCTAAAGTAAGTTACCATGATCCCTTTATCCAAAGTTTGAATCAAGAAAGTATCTCATTAAAATCTGAACCCGATTTGATGGCAGCCGTAAAAGCAGCAGACTGTGTGGCGATCATTACCAATCATAGTAATTATGATTATGCCGCCATATTGGACGCTGCCAAGTTAATTGTTGATACGCGCAATGCCTTGGGGAAATCAGGTAAAGACCATCCTAAGGTTGTGAGGTTGTAGTGACAAGTTATCTTGTAACTGGTGCAGCTGGTTTCATTGCATCGCGCGTGATCGAAATGCTGCTGGCTGATGGACACAGTGTCTATGGAGTGGATAACCTCTGCGACGCTTATGACGTGCGCATGAAGGCATATCGCTTGAAGAGACTTTTAGCAATGCCGGGTTTTAAATTTCAGAAGTTGGATATTTCAAAGCGCAGCTGCATTGAGAAGTTAACCGGTTTTGCGCAGGATGCGGCGGCGGTAATAAATCTTGCAGCGTGGTCAGGTGTGCGCAGTAGCTTGATTGACCCTTGGGCTTATATTGACACCAATACCACCGGCACGTTAAACCTCTTGGAGTTTTGTAAAACCCAAGATATTAACAAGTTCATCCTCGCTTCAACCTCAAGCCTTTACGGCAATGAGGACGAACCGCCTTATAGGGAAACCTCCGATACCGACCATCCGTTGCAACCCTACGCTGCCAGCAAAAAAGGTGCAGAGGTGATGGCATATGCGTATCATCATTTGTTTGATATTGATGTAACGGTTTTCCGTTATTTCACTGTCTATGGACCTGCTGGCCGGCCAGAAATGGTTATGTTCCGCTTTTGTCAATGGATCGCTGAAGGACGCGAGGTGACTGTTACTGGTGATGGCGAACAATCGCGCGGTTTCACGTACCTGGATGATATTGCGCGCGGCACAATCTTAGGACTTAAACCGGTTGGTTATGAGATATTTAATCTGGGTGGGCATGAAGTTGCCACTATAAACCAACTGATCACAATGTTTGAAACACGCCTAGGGGGTAAAGCAGAGATAAAGTATGTGCCATTGCATCCAGCAGATGTCTTGACTAACGTTGCTGATGTCGCAAAAGCTGGTGAGATGCTTGGCTGGGAACCTCAAGTGGGGCTCGAAGACGGGGTCACGCGCCTGGTGAATTGGTACCTGCAAGAGCGAGATTGGGTCAAGGATATCGCTACGCCATGAAATCCTTTTTAGGCAACATACATGCTTGGAGCAAGGATTTCTTGCTCAAGAAGGTAGTGCGTAACTCAGCGTATCTCTTCGGTGGTCAGGCAGTGAGTGCGATTTTAAGTATCTTGACTGCGGATATGCTGGGCGTGGCTGGGTTTGGCGCACTAGGGGTGGTGGTCAGTTTCATCTCAAATGTTAACAGGTTAATGTCGTTTAGAATGGGCGATTTTGTTGTGAAATACATGGGTGCAGCGATTGCGCGTGATGAAAAAAACAGCGCCGCGGCAATTATTAAAGTAGCTGCTCTCACAGAAATTCTAACTTCGATTTTAGCTTTTGTGATCCTGCTCCTGTTGGCACCCTGGGCGGCAGACAAATTTGCCAAAGATCCCTCTACAGCAATCTTGTTTCAAATATACGGTTTGACGATTCTGGGGAATATTGCCAGCGAGACTGCCACTGGGGTGCTTCAAGTGACAGGCCATTTCAGAAGTCAAGCCTTAATCAATTTAGTACAGAGCTTAATCACGGCGGGGTTGATCGTACTGGTTTATATCACCAAAGGTGGAGTTCTTGGTGTTGTTTTAGCATATCTGGCAGGAAAGATCCTTTTGGGTGTGGGGCCAATGGTTTTAGCAGCTTATTGGTTGCGCAAAGTACTGGGGAAGGGCTGGTGGCGGGTACGGCTTCGTGATGCGCTTCCGCCGCGCAAGGAGATGGTCAAGTTTGCACTGAGTTCGAACTTCAGCGGCACTATTAACATACTGGCACGCGATAGTGAAATACTTTGGGTAAGTTATTTCTTCAGCACGGTTGAGGCGGGTTATTTTAAGGTCGCATTGGCTGTTATCAATCTGATGGTGATGCCGATCACACCATTCATCAGCACGACTTATCCTGAGTTAACGCGCAGCATTGCAAAGGGTACTTGGGAGCGGCTGCGCACCTTATTAACACGTGTTACAGTGATATCAAGTGTTTGGACCGGGGCGGTAGCTGCTGGGCTACTCTTGTTGGGGAAACAGTTGTTATTTTCTCCGTGGGAGCTGTTTGGCAGGACAATCTACATTTATAAGGCAGAGTATTTACCAGCTTACGGGGTGTTGTTGGTATTGTTGATTGGGTTTGGAGCTGCGAACATTTTCTTTTGGAATCGCTCGCTGCTGCTTTCATTTAATTTGCCAGAGTATGTGCTTAAGGTTGCCTTTGGCGGCATGCTGCTTAAAATCGGATTGGCTTTTCTGATAGTTCCTCGTTTTGGCTACATGGCAGAAGCGGTTTTGCTTTCAGCTTATTTTGTTGGCACGGTCGGGATCATTGTGCGGCGCGGTCTGCGTGAAATGCGTCGTCAAAAGCAAGCGATACTTGAAACTGGCTAGAATTATGTTAGGGATTTATACCCAGAGTATTATTATGGAGATGCATCTTGTAAAAGGTGGTTTTGTGCTCAGAGCGGTGATGAGATGAAAATTGTCTGTATAGCTGCCTCATTTGTTCCCTCGAATACTGCCAACAGCATTCAGGTGATGAAAGCTGCCCATGCACTAGTAGAAAACGGCCATGATGTAACTCTGCTTGTGCCGGGCGATAAGGCTCACGCATGGGATGAATTGGCTGGCCGGTATGGTTTGACCACAGCCTTCAAGATCATCTGGTTACCTGAAAATCTTTTCTGGCGTCGTTATGACTTTGCCTTTAAAGCCTTACGGCAGGCGCGTCGCCTTGACCCGGACTTGATCTATACCTGGATGCTGCAGAGCGCTGTGTTGAGCCTGAGACATGGGTTTCCCACAGTACTGGAAATGCATGACCGCGTTACGGGTCTCTTGGGGCCTATACTGTTTAAGTTTTTTTTACAATCTAAGAAAGCCAAACGCTTGCTCACGATTACGGATGCGCTAAGACGCGCTTTGGAAGAAGACTTTAAGACAACTTTCCCTTCTGGGATGTGTATGATAGCCCCAATGGGTGTGGAACTTGAACGCTATTCCAACTTACCAGACCCCAAAAAAGCGCGAAGCATGCTTGGTTTGAAAGAGGGGTTCACCGCCGGTTACAGTGGGCATTTTTATGCTGGACGCGGCATGCAGGTGTGGCACGCCTTGGCGAAAACCTTTCCACAAGTCAACTTCTTGTGGGTTGGCGGGAAAGATAATGCCGTGGAATCTTGGAAGAGGCGCTTGCTTGAAGAGGGTGTAGCCAATGTAACCTTAACGGGTTTTGTTGAAAACGCCAGCCTCGCGCTATACCAGGCGGCTTGTGAAGTATTATTGATGCCATATGAGCAGGAAATTGCTGTGAGTGGCGGTGGTAATACTGCCGATATTTGCAGTCCAATGAAAATGTTTGAATACATGGCAGCTGGAAGAGCAATCATCAGTAGTGATTTACCCGTGCTCAGTGAAGTGCTAAATGAAAACAATGCTCTCTTTTGCCCAACCGGAGATCTGGAAGCCTGGCAGGAAGCATTAGATTTGTTGATGAATGATGCCGCACAGCGAATATCCCTTGCTGACCGAGCAAGAGTGGATGTCCAGATATATTCTTGGCGCAGCAGAGCTTCCAAGGCGCTAGAAAGTATAATATTTTAGAATTGATGCACAAATTAATCTAATCCAAAAGTGTGTTTTGTAAGTAAAAATATTATGTCGCCTGAAACAAAAAACAATAAACTGTGGGTCTGGTTTTCAATCGTCTTGATTGTTGCTGTGCTATTGCGATTAGTGATGTTTTTTACATACTCACCGGTCACTTACAGCGATACACACAGTTACCGACGAGCAGCTGAAGCCGTTTTGAATGGTTTTCAGGCTTATGATGGCACGCGTACGCCCGGATATCCTGTCTTTATGGCTTTGGTTGGCACAGATCAAACGGCTTATGCTGTTCAATTATTCCTTGGACTTCTGGTAACATTGGCGTTCTTTTATATTGGATTGAAGTTATCAAACAACCCGGCTTTCGGTGCTGCAGCAGCATTAGCGCACACGCTCAATGCAGGCCAGTTATTCTTCGAAGCCAATCTGCTTACAGAGACGCTGACCACATTTTGGCTTGTCCTCGCGATGCTGGGAACTTTCATTTGGCTGAAGTATCCGCATAAACGCAGTTTTTGGCTTGCGTTGGGTATTGGGCTGAGCAGTTCATTGGCTGTCATCACGCGTCCGCTTTTTATATTTATACCGATTTGGCTAACCCTGTTCTTAACGTTTACGTTCGAAGAGAAACGCATCAGAGTCAATTGGCAGCCCCTGGTTGCTGTCATGCTGCCGGCGATACTTCTGATTGGCGGGTGGATGTCTTGGGTCAATGTGCGCTATCAAGTATTTAACTTGACGACAATGGGAGGATTCCACCTTGTGCAGCATACTGGTTATTACTTTGAAGATGTGCCAGATGAAGATGCAGTATTACGGGATACTTACTTGAAGTATCGAGATGCACGCATAAAGGCTTATGGTACACAAGGCAACACAATCTGGGATGCGATCCCGGAGTTGCAAGAGGTCTCTGGATTGGGGTTTTATGACCTTTCACGTACCTTGCAAGGCATCTCGATTGATTTGATAAAGACACACCCTGGTCTTTATTTGAAGTATGTCTTAAAAGGCTGGTGGTTTTTCTGGCGTGCACCGGTTTATTGGTCGGCTGACTCACTGATGATTCTTGCATTGCTTCCGATTGTCAAAGCCAGCATTACAACCAGCCGGGTGCTGCTTTTTGGTATAAATTTACTTTTCATACTATCCAGTTTGTTGGCTTTACTATGGCGGCGGCTGCGTGAGCTTTGGCGACTTACCCCTTTTATGTGGCTGCTGGCGGGTTCTGTTTGGGCAACTTCTGTTTTGCAGACCTTGCTGGATCACGGCGATAATCCACGATTTTTAGTCCCACTGCAATCAGTAGTGGTTTTTTGGGTCTTGTGGATGGCATATCAAAGCCTGTTTACCTGGCGGCAGAGCAGACATGGCGTTTATAAAATTTCTTGAGGGTTAGAGCTATGACGAATCCCAGAACAACGAAGACTATATACCTATTGTTAGGCGTGCTTGGTGTCAGTCTGCTAGTAGGTATTCTCGTGCCGTTAATCTTGCCTTCTGGTACATATATATTAAGCTGGTTAGCGACTTTTATCCTGTCATTTATTGTTTTAGCCTTGCTTATACTGATCTGGCAGGGTGCTGGTGGTGGTAAGCAGTTATTGTGGATGATGGTGCTGGCGTTTTCCATGCGCCTGGTCTTAGGGGTATTCCTGAGCTGGGGTTTGCCGCTTTTCGGTTATGCAGAAGAGAGCCAACAGGGTGGGTATATCTTTTATGATGCATTCAAGCGGGATACTCAAAGTTGGGAGTTAGCCAGCAGCGGCGCATCCTTGTTTAAAGCCTTCAGCGGCGAATTTTCATCTGATCAATATGGTGGGCTGCTTATGATCAGTTCCCTGATCTACCGGCTGCTGAGTCCTGATGCACAGCGCCCCTATCTGATGCTTATCCTGAGCGCGGGCGCATCGGCCTTGGGCGTCCCATTTATTGTTGCCGCTTTACGGCGAAAATTCAATGAGAAGACGGCAATTCTTGGCGGATGGATGATGGCGCTTTATCCTGAAAGTTTGATTCTAGGCGCCTCGCAGATGCGCGAACCTTTTCTGATCGCTTTGTTCGCGCTAACTTTTTGGGGTGTGATCACCTGGTTTGAAAAGGATAGGCCCCGCCGCGACGCGGTACTTGCTATATTTATAGGTCTAATTGGGTTGTTTTTATTTTCATCACGCGTTGCAATTCCTGTTTTGGGGGTCATATTGGTTTGGTTCTGGCTTGATTACAGCGGACGGTCATCTAAAAAATGGCTGCAATTATCCGGATGGTTTGCTATGGGAGCAACAGCTTTGGTCATCGGGTTTCTTTCTTGGGGATGGCTGCGGGAGGCAATCCATTGGGATACGCTCTTGACGATCCGTAATTCTGGTTGGGTTGAATTTGCACTTGAAAAGGCACCCGAATGGGTTAAAACACCTTTTGTGATCATTTACGGTCTCTTCCAGCCAGTCCTGCCAGCTGCGATCGTGGATCCAGCCCCCTGGATTTGGCGCAGCATCGGTATTCTGCGCGGCCTTGGATGGTATGCGATGCTGCCCTTCATAATTTATGGCTTCTTCAGCGTCTGGAGGGTGGAGGATAAAAACAGGCGAAGGTTGTTGGTATGGCTGGCTGTGATTGTCTGGGGATGGATAGTCCTCTCTTCAGCACGGGCTGGCGGCGATCAGTGGGATAATCCGCGTTACCGCACGATCTTTTTACCCTGGATGGCTACTTTGGCAGCCTGGGCGATCAGTTGGGTAAAAGCCAGGCAGGACCGCTGGCTTGGGCGCTGGCTGCTCGTCGAAGGGATTTTCTTGGGATTTTTCACAGAATGGTATATCAGCCGCTATTATTCCTTCATTGGCAATCTGCCGTTCTGGCTGATGGTGGTGCTAATTATTGTTCTTAGTGCAGGGGTCTTGATTGGCGGATGGCTGTGGGATCGTAAACATCCCCGTTTTACACATTCGCCTGACCCTTGACGAGAATAAATCACAAGTTATAATTCAACCATTGAACATATGAGTGAAAACAGAATGCAAGTTGATCAATGTCGCGATCTGGATCTACTGCGCCAGATTGAAAAGGACCCTGACATATCCCAGGCGAATCTGGCGCGGGAGTTGGGTGTTGCGGTTGGTACAATAAACTGGCATCTTAAGCGATTGGTTAACAAAGGCTATGTAAAGGTTAAACGCGCGCAGCGGAAGAAGCTACGTTATATTATTACAGCGGAAGGAATTTCTCTGCGGGCACGCTTGACTGTCAAATATGTGCGTAATTCATTTCATCTATTTCGCCAAACGCGCAGTCGGGTGCTCGAATTGTTGGCAGAATTGCACAATGATGGACACCAGGGAGTCCGCATCCAGGGAGAAGGGGATATTGCAGAGGTTTGCCGTCTGATTTGTCTGGAGCAGGCTGTCGAGATTGTTGGTGATCCTGGTGCGCCAACAATAATAATTCAAGGCTTGGACCTCAAACTGGAAGATGGTAAAAGCGCCGGGAAAGCTGGCTTGAAAAAAGAATCTGATAGTAAACAATAAAGAGAAGTGATGGATACAATTATGGATTTGTCGAAAAAACGAATATGTGTGACTGGTGGGGCTGGGTTTTTGGGTACTCATCTTATCAAGAAATTAGAAGCGCGCGGTGCCAGGGATATTTTTATACCTATGATCGAAGATTATGATTTGGTCAAGGGTAAGGATATTCAACGGATGCTGGATGCTGCAAAACCGGATCTGATCATTCACCTTGCTGCGCATGTGGGTGGGATTGGTGCAAACCGTGAACACCCGGCCGAATTTTTCTATGACAACTTAATGATGGGCGTACAGCTCATACATGAAGCTTGGGTGCGGGGTGTTGAGAAATTTGTTGCTATTGGAACGATCTGCGCGTATCCAAAGTTCACACCG
>JAUXFJ010000018.1 GCA_030620065.1 Anaerolineaceae bacterium | reverse complement strand
TGCAGATTAACGAGTTACATCGCTTGTTGATGATGAGTACAGTTCCTTTATTGTTTGTGTATTTTGCTTCACGACTTGCCAGTGGGTTTTCATCGTATGCTCAAGATTTGAAAGCAGCCAGACGCAGTATGTTGATAGTAATTGGATGGCAGCGGGGAATATTTCTGCATAACCTTTTCTTGTTGTTAGGGTATCTCGCGCTGGGTTTTGCTGCTCTTTTTGGATTGCCCTGGGCAATTGTCTGGCCTGTTTTGTTAACCTTACCATTGGCGTTGTTTCAAATTTGGCAGCTTCTTCGCATTGGTCAAGGCGGTAAACCGAATTGGCGCTTACTGAAAATAAGCGCATATACTTTATTTGGAATTACTTCGTACATGTTAATATTCGCATTTATGATTAACTGAGTTAATATTATAAAGGGAGCCTAAATGGGGGGGGCTATGGAATTAAGAAGCAGTTTTCATAAGAGCATTGACATAATTTAAGATTGCTATGAATAACACAAGAAGCTAATATCTAACTAGCTTCTTGTGTTTCTTATTGACCTAGTTTGTTGGGACTGCTCTTCTGGTATTACAGAATAATGCAGGGTTTCACTGTAAATGTAAGATAATTTGACCATCACTCCAAAGATCTTCAAGGCGATAGAAATCCCTTTGATCTGGAGAGAATAAGTGGACGACAACATCTCCATAGTCCAGGACGATCCAACCGCCACGCGCAATGCCTTCACTTATGACGGTTTTATGGTGCTTGCTCTTGATCCCACGTAAAACAGCATTATTAAGGCTATCCAGCATACGGTCGCTGGACCCGCTGGCTATCACGAAATAATCTGTGAAGTTAGCGACTTCCTTAATGTTCAAGAGGATGATGTTCTCACCCTTTTTTCCCTCTAATATATCTATAATCGATCGCGCAAGGACTAAAGCTTCCAGTATTTACCTCTCTCGTCTAATATATCTTACGCATCATTCTAGCATAAAAATAATTTAAAGAGTGATGCGATTAAATATTAGCATTAATGGGTGTTGAAAAAAGTTCGCTATAAACAGCACCAGTTCGATTTAATTCACTTTTAAATAAGTGGATTGCATTAATAGAACAAGTCCCTAATGGCGCGATATCGAGTTTCGATAGGGCAGAGGATATTTGAGCGATTTCGATTGTAGCAGCCTTTTTTGAAATCCGTGCAAGGGTGATGTGCGGTGAAAAACCTCTTCTTTCGGGTTCGTATCCGATGGAGGTTAAATTCTTTTCAAGATTAGCATATAAATTTATAAGATGGTGATCAGATGAAACACCTATCCAGATAACCCTGGGTTTAAGAATATCTGGGTATGCCCCTAATTTACTTATTTCGATATTGCAAGGTTTTGATTGTTCAGCTGTTTTTCTCAAGGCAAGCTGGATCCCATGTATTTTGCTTGCAGGTACATCACCGAGGAATTTTAAAGTTAGATGCATATTATCAATGGGCACCCAACGCAACCCTTTAGGAGGAAGACAGGCCTTTAACTCTTCAAGCGTGTGTTGAATTCGCTTCAATAAGAAAGGAGATATATTTAGTGCAATAAAGAGCCGCATATCTTTCATGACTGATTTTTTGGTTACAGATATCTTTGATCAGTGATGTCTTGTATTAATTAGATTTTACTGGATTTTCTAGCTTATGGTTGGATGATGTCCATGGCCATTTGGTAGCCATCATTAAAACCGATAATCCTTTCTATGCAAGAGTTATGTTTCATGGTATAAAATAATTACCCTGCTGTGTACGTGATGCAGCCTTACAGGTTTTGGGCCAACACCCTATATAGTGGTTCGATCTCATGCTAGTGACGCGATAGACTTACGTCAAGGCGGATCTAGCAGGTAGAACCAGATCCTGCCTAAGCAGGTTCAAAACTATGCAGCACACGGCATAGCGGGGATCAGTTTAATCTAGATTGGTACATTACAAAAATATGATATAGTTTTGACAATTAAATAGTGAAGATAAAGCGGCTGAATCTCATTGGTATGAGATTACGAGGTGGAGGTTCCTCTCTGCAGAGAGAGTGCTAACCCAGCGTCACTGGGAAAAATCGAATGATCAGCGGACGCCTCCGAAGCCTTCTCACGGGCTTCATTCTTCCTTTCCAAATAAAGCGCTTGTTGAAAACCAAACGGTGACGGTTGGGCCAAGAGCAGCGTAGTGGGCAGGTACCCGTATCTGTTTGTCAGATTTGGAAGGGCAGTCATAAATTTATTCAGGACATGCCCAGGCATGTCCTTTTATATTAACATTTGGAGGCAATGATGGACGGAAAAGATATTCTTAGCAAAGTGAAAGAAGATGAGGTGAAATTTATTTCTTTCCAGTTCACTGATGTCAATGGGGTTGTAAAGAGCGTGGATGGTCCCGTGAGCCGGCTTGCGGAAGCTTTAGAAGACGGCATCTGGTTTGATGGTTCTTCCGTTGAAGGATTCGCACGAATTCAAGAAAGTGATATGCGGCTGGTGATAGACCCTGATACCTACGCCATCTTACCTTGGACTCCTCAGGAGCTTAAACGCGCACGTGTATTTTGCGACATCTATCATCCAAACGGCACACCGTTTGAAGGGGATCCGCGCGGTATACTGAAGCGGCAGTTAGAAAAATTGAAGAAAACCAGAAAGTGGATATTTAACGTTGGCCCTGAACCGGAGTTCTTCTTGTTTAAAAGAAACAGTAATACTTCTGTTCATCCGGTGCCACATGATGTAGGTGGCTACTTTGATTTTTCTCCCAATGATGAAGCTGTCCAGGTCCGCACAGAGTTAATGCTTGCCTTAAACGAAATGGGACTGGAGATTGAAGTGGGGCACCATGAAGTTGCTTTGGGACAACATGAAATAGATTTCCGATTTGCGGATGCGCTTAAGACTGCGGATAATGTGTTGACTCTGAAGTATGCAGTTAAAGCAATTGCTGCACAGCATGGTTTGGTCGCTTCTTTTATGCCTAAGCCAGTATTTGGGATTAATGGCTCAGGAATGCATTGTCACCAATCGATTTTCTCGCTGGATGGACAGAATCTTTTCTACGATGAAGCAGATCCAATCAAACTATCCGAGTTAGCTTATCGCTTTGTTTCCGGTCAGTTGGCCCATGCAAGAGCCCTTTCGGCCGTATTGGCACCTACTGTCAATTCCTATAAGCGACTTGTGCCTGGTTATGAGGCGCCTGTTTATATCGGGTGGGCACAAATTAACCGCTCCGCATTGATCAGAATACCGCGTTATTCTCCTGGCAAAAAGAATACAGTACGGATTGAACTGCGCTGCCCAGATCCATCTTCAAATCCTTACCTGGCATTTAGTGTTATGCTTGCTGCAGCTTTAGACGGTATTGATAAGAGGGTTGAATGCCCCGAGCCGCTTAATGATATCAATGTCTACGAGTTATCAGCACAAGAGCGCGATGCATTAGGTGTGCAGATGATGCCCGGTTCATTAATTGAAGCGATGCGTGAATTAGAGCAGGACGAAGTAATCGTTGATGCCATGGGAGCAGAACTCTATCAGGCTTTTCTCACCGCTCGTAAAGCTGAATGGGAGGATTACCGTATTCATGTAACCGATTGGGAGCTTGAACGATATCTTGAGACCGCATAAGATTCTCATCTTAAATATTATTTAGTCAAATAGACCGGCAATCCCGGTCTATTTTGTCTTAATTTAGTTTCTGGTATGATTATGCTTGATTGGAGATCCTTATCATGCAAAGACACAAATTACCTGGTGTTTTATTGATCTTCATATTTTCTATGGCTTGTTCTGCTTGTTCAGTAGAAAGCCTGGCTTATGATAAGCTTCCGATTCTAGAAGGTCAAGTTCTACTTTTCGCGGATGATTTTTCTGATCCGCGAAGCGGATGGGATACTTCTCAATCCGAGATTGATCTCAAAGAATACAGTCCCCACGGTTTTTGGATTGTTGTCAACTCAACCAACGTAAAATCCTGGTCCAGACCGCATTTGAATTTCGCAGATGTTAGTATCAGTGTTAATGTAACGAAAGTTACTGGCCCTGATAATAATCTTTTTGGTGTCATTTGCCGATATCAAGATGAAGGCAATTATTATAGCTTCTTAATTGGAAGCGATGGTTACTATGGCATTACAAAAACAAAGGATGGACACGAACATATCATTGAGCGGTCAGCTATGGATTTTAGTTATGATATTCAGCAAGGCAATACTGAAAATGAGATCATGGCTGAATGTGTTAAGTCTCACTTAACATTGTATGTAAATGGCATAAAACTTATTAATGTCGTAGATGAAGAGCTTGCTTATGGGGATGTTGGCATCATTGTTGGTACCGATGAGCAGCCAGGTGCGGCAATTCTGTTTAATAATTTTGTTGTTATGAATCGCTGATCAATGAAAATATATTTTGATATGGTTGGTTGCCGCCTTAATCAAAGTGAAATTGAATTGATGGCGAACCTATTACGCAGTCAAGGCCATGAGATCCTCCCAGACTCCCATAATGCAGATATCATTATTGTTAATACCTGCTGTGTAACAGTAAAAGCAGCAGCAGAATCACGTAAAATAATTCGACGGGCGGCGCGGGGATTGACAGTACCAGTGATTGTGACCGGTTGTTGGGCGACGATGTTTGCAAAGGAAGCACTGGCTTTACCTAATGTCGTGAAGGCCGTTCCAAATCACAAGAAAGCGGATCTGGTAGCGGATATTCTGGGTGTCCCCGCATCGGTCTTGGAAAAATCTCAATTCATCAGAAAGCCATTGCTTGGTGAGCGGCATCGCACAAGGGCTTTTATTAAAGTGCAAGATGGATGCGACAATCATTGTACATTTTGTATCACTTGTCTGGCACGCGGCAGTTCTAAAAGCACATCGATCGCATTGATAGAAAGGGATATTAAAGCTGCCATACAGGGAGGAGTACAAGAGATCGTTTTGACAGGAGTTCAATTGGGTTCTTGGGGTAAAGATATGAACCCGAAAGCGAAATTGAGATCTCTTCTTGAAAGAATACTCTCAAATCATGAGATTAAACGCTTACGCCTTTCGTCAATCGAGCCGTGGGATATTGATGCGTCATTTTTTGAACTATGGCAGGATAAACGCTTTTGCAGGCACTTGCATATTCCTCTGCAAAGTGGGTCAGCCAGGATCCTTAATAGGATGGCACGAAAAACCAATCCGGATGAATATCAGGCGTTGATAGAAAGCGCTCGTATGGCTATTCCTGGAATCGCGATCACGACAGATATCATCGCTGGATTTCCAGGGGAAACCGCGGCAGATTTTGAAGAATCAATGACTTTCGTTCAGCTAATGAATTTTGCAGGGGGACATGTATTTACTTATTCCGCCATGCCAGGAACGCCAGCGGCAACATTTGCAGGTCAAGTGGAATATGCTGAACGGAAAAACCGAAATCGACTCATAAAATCTGTTCTTGCTAAGAGCAGCAAGAAGTATAAAGAAGGATCAATTGGCGAGACTTATGATGTCCTTTGGGAAAAAGCTAAACCTGTGGATAGTGTGTGGCAGCTTTCCGGTTTGACAGATACTTACCAACGTGTGGTTTGTACATCATCGGTCCAATTGACAAACTCGATTAGCAGGGTGAGGATAGATAGACTAAGCGAAAATGGCTTAAAACTCATCGGCATAATAACGTAGCATACGGGTGGAAGAAAAACACGTCTACCAAGATAGATTTTGATTAATAATTGTGATATATTTTAAATCCGTACTTGACGTATTTGAGTTATTGAGTACAATTTATTGGTTTAATAAACTCCGTCTTTGGTTGACCAGTTCGCTTTAGTTTCATTAATTAACCGGTTTGACCGACATCAAGCGATACGGTACAATTATAAGCTGGTTTATTTCAAGGACGATCGAAAGGAAAGCAGTATGCCAAAACGAACTTACCAACCGAAAGTACGACGCCGTCTGAGAGTTCATGGTTTTCGTAAACGTATGAAAACTGCGGATGGACGCGCGGTATTAAAGCGTCGTAGATTTAAAGGCCGCCACCAGTTAACTCCTAAAGCCAACAAACACGTAAAACGATTCCGCTGGTAATCGCAACAACTAATAAAGCCTGGAGATAGCCAGAGAACTTCTTTTATCGGGATGATGTGTGAAGCGCAGTTTTCGTCTTAAAAGTTCTGAAGAAATCAAGCGTATTCGGCAAGCGGGCGTGTCATATTCGAACCCGCTTGTTGTTTTGATAACTTTACCAAATCAAAACTTGCAAACTCGAATAGCTGTTGTGGCGAGCAGGTCAGTGGGGGGGGCTGTTCAAAGGAATCGGTGTAAACGGTTGCTAAGAGCAGCAGCAGAGCCTTTTCTGGAAAAAATTCAAACTGGTAATGATATTATTATTATTGCACGAAGCCGTTTAATCGATGTTGAGTTTGAGAAAGTAATTCAGGCTATTGAAAATTTACTTGAAAAAAGTAAACTAATAAGGACTTGATGAATGTTAGTGAATGCGAAGATTAAGTGTTCGGAAGAGGATTTTAACGAACCGCGCTTAAGGGATTTTCCCTTCCGACTATTAACTTTTCCAAGATGGATTTTACTTGCACTAATTCGGGTATATCAATTTGTAATCTCTCCGATTTTGCCTCCCGATAGTTGCAGGTATTACCCAACTTGTTCTCATTATGGGTACCAGGCAATTTATAAATATGGAACACTCAAGGGGGGGGTTATGGCTGCCAAAAGGATCTTGCGCTGTAATCCATTTAATCAGGGCGGTATTGATCCCGTACCATAATCAAATTAACTAGGATAAATATGAAGAAATCGAAAATAATGTTTATAAGTGTGTTTACGGTAATGGCCTTATTATTAAGCGCCTGTACGATGGGACCGCGTGCGGTAGGTACGCCAGGTCTCTCAGCTGATGGAGATATCGTTTATGTAGCCTATCAGCAATATGTTTATGCAGTTGATGCGAAAACCGGCAATGAAATTTGGCGTTTTCCTGATGAAGGTAACGCTCAAATTGTGTTCTATGCACCACCCGAGGTAACAGGTGAGAGTTTATTCGTTGGTGATCTGGCGAATAAGTTCTATAAACTTGATAAGGAAACCGGTGCAGAAATCTGGACGTTTAGCGAAGCTAAAGGGTGGTCTATAGCACAAGCATTAGCAGATGGAAATGTGGTTTATGCACCCAGTGGCGATTGGTCACTGTACAAGATTGATAGCAATGGCGATATGATTTGGCAATTTGAGACCAATCAAGCGATTTGGGCTCAACCGGTTATAGCGGGAGATACAATTTTCTTAGGATCAATGGACCACAAAGTATATGCTCTTTCAAGCAGTGGTAAGTTACTGTGGGAGACTGAACTGGGTGGAGCTGTTGCTGCCGCGCCATTATTTGATGAAGTAACAGAAAATTTGTATGTGAGTTCAATCGGAAAAGAATTTGTTGCTCTCTCTGCGAAGAATGGCGAAAAGCTCTGGACGCTAGATACCGACGGCAGTATATGGGCTGTCCCGCTGCTGAATGAGGGTCAACTCCTGTTTGCTGATGAAACAGGCAAAATTTTTGCTGTGAACGCCGAAACTGGCAAAGTTACTTGGTCAATAGAGTCAGGTGGAGCAGTTATGGCTGGGCTGGCAGCGATTGATGGCGGTTTTGTAGTTGTCATGGAAGATGGAACTATTAGAGCTTTCGATTATGAGGGTAACCCCCTCTGGACCCGCGAGGTTGATGGAGAATTATATAGCACGCCTGTTACTGCCAATGGCTTATTAGTCATTGCCGCAATCAAGGGCGATAACTTGTTATATGGATTTGACGGAAGCGGCAATCGCGTGTGGTCCTTTAACCCTGGGAAGTAAGAGGTACTAAATATGTGGGATACGATTATTATTCAACCTTTTGTAAATGCTCTTCTCGCTATCACTTTGGTTGTGAAAAACTTTGGTGTTGCGATTATCTTGTTTACGATACTTATTAAATTATTGACCTATCCTCTCACTGCGCAACAGATGAAAGCAACGAAAGGCATGCAAGCGCTTCAGGAGGATCCACGCTACAAGAAAATACAGGTTAAGTATAAAAATGATAAGGAAAAATTTGCACAAGAGCAAATGAAACTTTATAAAGAGCTAGGCATCAACCCGCTTGGTTCTTGTTTACCAATGCTGATTCAATTTCCGATCATTATTGGTCTTTATCAAAGTATTACGCGCGCGATGGCGGCGACGCCCTATGAGCTATTAGGTTTAGAGCGTTTGTTTTATGGTTTTTTGGACCCTGCGCAGTTACTTCCCTTACAAAACAAGTTCCTGTGGATGGATCTTGGCCAACCAGAGCGCTTAGATGTTTTTGGCGTGGCAATCCCAATTCTGGCGATTATCGTTGTGATCACAACTTTCCTGCAATCCCGGCTTTTGCAGCCGCCAACCAGTTCCAATGATCAAGGCGCGGCCTTTTCAAAAGCTATGGGTCTTTATATGCCAATTTTGATGGGGTGGATGGCATACTCGCTGGCATCTGGTCTGGCGCTTTATTTCGTAGTCAGCAATATTGTTGGTATAGCGCAATATGCGATGCTTGGCCGCGTAAATTGGTCAAATCTATTTCCCTTCATTAAGGAAAAAGAAAAAGCCACGGCAAAGGGTAAAGCGGCTCAATCTACAATTATTGAGGTTGAACCTGTCGATGATGACGAAGAAGAAAATGAGCAAGAACAAAAGAAAGCAGCTAAACCTTCTTCTCGCTCTGTAGTAAAAAAGCAAAGACCAAAATTGAAAAATAAAAGAAAATAAATCAATGCCACTATTTTACAACTCAAAAATGCGAGGTGCTTATGAGCAAAGAGAGACCAATGCTTGAAGTCATTGCGCCGTCGGTTGAAGAAGCGGTTGAAAAAGGATTGAAGGAACTGGGTCTTTCTAAAGAAGATGTTGAAGTTGAAGTCCTTGATTCTGGTAAACGCAGCCTCTTTAAATTGGCATCCCGTCAGGCGCGTGTGCGATTAAAAATGAAACTTTCTGATGATGTTGAAATTAACAATTTGCAGCAAGGTGAAGAAGCAAATGTTGAATTGGATGAAAACAATAGTAGTAGCGATGAAAGTATCGTAGACGATAACGATCTTGATGAAGGTTTGAAAGTTGCTAGAAACACAATAAATACGCTTCTTGATGAGATGAATGTCGAAGCCAATGTCCATGTTGAATATGGCGAGATGGATGGGCAGCATATCGCACCGATTTTGATTAATCTTGAGGGAAATGATCTCAGCTTTCTTATTGGCCGAAAATCTGAAACAATCAATGCTCTGCAATATATTACTAACCTTATTGTTGGCAAGAAGTTGAATCGATGGATACCACTTCAAATTGATGTCCAGAATTACCGAGTCCGACGGGAGAGAGAATTAAGAAAGCTCGCGCGGCGAATTGCCGACCAAGTTGTTACATCTGGACGGAAGCAGTATTTAGAGCCAATGCCGCCCAACGAGCGGCGGATCATTCACATTGAGCTGCGTGAGAATCCTGATGTTATCACAGAGTCCAGTGGAGAAGACCCACATCGTAAGGTGGTAGTTTCGCTGAAGGATTAACGAACTATTTGTTTAAAGGGACAGATAATTTTATTCAGGAATGTTAAAATTGTATTACACTGATATTATAAAATATCCTTGTGTAATACAATTTTTTATTAGTGACAGTTAATCAGGAGGCAAAAGAAATGAGAGCAGTTGACATAATTGCCAGGAAGCGTGATGGGGATGGATTAACTGAAGACGAGATTAAATTCTTTATTGAGGGTTATACGAAAGGCGATATTCCTGATTATCAGGCTTCTGCATGGGCAATGGCCGTTTTATTAAAAGGGATGACTGCCCAAGAGACAACGTATTTGACTTTAGCGATGGCGAATAGCGGGGATACCCTCGATCTGTCAAAAGTTGTGCCTATCGCTGTCGATAAACATTCAACTGGCGGTGTGGGAGATAAAACGACTATTTCTGTTGCGCCTATCGTTGCTGCCTGCGGATTGGCTGTTGGGAAAATGTCGGGGCGTGGCTTGGGTTTCAGCGGCGGCACATTAGATAAGATGGAATCTATTCCAGGATATCATACGAACTTAAGCACAGAAGAATTCTTGAAACAGCTTGGTGATATTGGCATCGTTTTGACTGGCCAAAGTGTCGATCTTGCGCCGGCGGATGGAAAGCTATACGCGCTGCGTGATGTAACAGGCACTGTCCAATCGATTCCACTTATTGCATCTTCTGTTATGAGTAAAAAGATTGCAGCTGGGGCACAGGCAATTGTGTTGGACGTTAAATCAGGTCTTGGCGCTTTCATGCAGACTTTGGACGAGGCAAAGGAACTTGCTGAGGTTATGGTTTCGATTGGTAAACTAAGTGGACGGCGTGTCATAGCAGTCCTTTCAAATATGGATCAGCCGCTGGGTTCGGCGGTTGGGAACGCTTTGGAGCTCAAGGAGGCTGTTCTAGCGCTGAAGGGTCAGGGACCTGATGACTATATAGAACACTGTCTTAGCTTGGCGGCATATATGTTGGTACTGGGTGGGAAAGCAGGTAATCTGGCTGCGGGAGAAGAAATGGCAAAGACTGTCATTGAAAATGGCCGCGCTTTCGAGATGCTCAGAAAGCTCGTCATTGCTCAAGAGGGTGATGTCAGTTATATAGATGATCTTTCTAAGCTGCCAAAAGCAGCATTTATCGAGGCAGTGACAGCTGACAGGCCCGGGTGGATTTCGGTTGTCAATGCGCGTGATGTGGGCGAGACATCGGTAACTTTGGGTGCAGGACGTGCGAAGAAGGGCGATACCATTGATCCGGCTGTGGGGATCATGGTCAAAGTTAAGGTTGGCGACCAAGTTGAAAGAGGTCAGAGGCTCTTTGAAATACATGCAAATGATCAATCGCTTCTTGAAGGGGTTAAAAACAGATTGTTGCAGGCTGTCAGGATTTTACCAGAGCCTGTTTCAAGTCTACCCGTATTTTATGGTGTAATTGGGGAATAGACGGTACATTAGAAATGAGAGCCTGGGAGACCAGGCTTTTATTATTTAAACCGATATTGGATTGGGGTACATTAAGTTCAATTATTAAGGAAGCTAGCTATTCGCATAGACATTTGCCGGATAAGAGAAGCTATCATTGCCGAGAGCATTTGTGAGTATCTATCAAGCTGTAATAAAAAGGGTCAGTGATTATTGGTTGCGCTGACCCTTTTCCGGTCAAATCTTTCTGCAGACTTGAAATATTATCCGGCAAAGAAGGGTGCTTCCAGACCTTTAGTATTTGTTTTGTAGACAAAAATATCACCTGCATAAGGCTGCTGGGCTTTCTGTTCAGCAGTAAGACCTATTGCAGCAGTTGTAATAAAGAGCTCATCCAGATTTTCACCGCCGAATGTACAAGCTGTAACCCGGGACACAGGTAAATTAACCTCTAATATCGCTTCCCCGGCTGGACTATAACGGACAACTTTGGCGCCGTCCCAGCGTGCGCTCCAGATGCAACCTTCGGCGTCAATGGTCAAGCCATCTGGCACGCCTTCACTATTGTCCGTGGGGAGCTGGATAAAGGTCTGCCGGTTTTGGATGGTACCTTTCGGGAGATCAAAATCGAAAGTATAAATCGCATAATCACCAGAATCAGTGTAATAGAGCCTTGTATTATCTAGACTCCATGCTAAACCATTGGAAATGGTGATATGGTTCAGGATTGTATGGCAATTGCAATCAGGGTCCAGGCGATAGAGAGTTCCTTCACCTTTGAGATCAAGGCTGCCTGCCCAGAAACGTCCCGAAGGATCTACCTTGCCGTCATTCAAGCGTACGTCTTGTTTACCAGCAATCGGATCAGCTAATATTTTCAAACTTTGATTAGACGAATCCCAAAATGCAAAACCTTTCCCAGTTGCTAGAACCAGACCACCATTGGACCGAAAAGCAAGCGCGCCTACCGAGGTTCCAACTGTAAAGGATTCCTGCGTTCCAGTTGCTGGCGAATAGCGAAAGACCTTTCCAACTTCAATATCTACCCAATAAAGTTTTTTTTCGACAGGATGCCAGAGCGGACTTTCGCCAAGTTCATTTTGAGCAGATAAATAATGTGATGCTTGTACGCTTTCCATGGATGTTTTTATTTTTTGGTTCGCTTAGTGATGACACAGATGAAACCAAGCGGCTCGTCACCTAATGCAATTAATTGGTGTAGTTCATTACTAGGAATGAACACTGCGTCCATTGCTGAGAGTTTATGGAATTTATCATCAAGCTGTACTTTTGCTTGACCATGAAGGATTATTACGCCATGTTCATGCGGGTGCTGGTGGAGAGGGGAGTGTCCTCCGGGGGCAATTTGAAAGTATCGGATGATAAAGTTGGGGGCATCATCTGAAGGACCAATTAAGACGTGTTTAACATAGTCAGCAATCGAAGGGTCGGGTGATGGTTCAGGCACGACTCCTTCCCATTTATATAAGGATTCTTGTTTGTTGCCTTCAAATTTATGAATGACTGACATCATGTTTCTCCTTATTAAGCGTGTGTTTAATTAATTGAACAGATGAGTGTTAAATTTATGTGGGATTATTATACTAAACCAT
>JAUXFJ010000236.1 GCA_030620065.1 Anaerolineaceae bacterium | reverse complement strand
TATGGTTTCAGCAGTTCGACAATCGTGGGATCAATCTTTCTCACACCATGCTTGGCGCCCGGCATGCCAATAGTCAGCAGTCCCGTACGGAAAGGATTCTGTCCCAACATGAAAGCCGCGCGTCCGGCAGTACAAGATGCCTGGGCGTATGCGTCGGTCATCAGGGCGCCCTCTTTGGCAATACGATCGATATTCGGCGTTCTGCTCGACATCAAGCCGCGGTGATAGGCGCTGACATTGTCCTGGCCGATATCATCGCCCCAAATGACGAGAATGTTGGGTTTTTTCTCTTGCGCCGCGTAGGCCGTGCCGGCGAATATGCCGAGCCCGAACAGCAGCAGCGTAAAGAGTGTCAGCTTTTTTGTTCGCATGAATTCTATCCTCTAAATGATCTCGTGAAATACGGCTCGCCTGATTTCAACAGCACTCCGGGTGAGCCGATGCCAATCTGCATTACACAGAAAACGATGGTCAGGCAAGATGCTATCGCCTGCTGGAGTATCGCTGATTATATGTGCGTTGCAGCGAGTCTTCCCCCCCCATAATGGGGGGTATGCAACAGCGCATCCATCGATGTGACTTAATGAGTTAGCCAAACGGCTTTCCGAGTAATCACTTCACTATGGAGCGAGCAGGACCGCAGCATAGCATTGAGCTAAAGCGGGGACAATGAGTGAGCACCGTCTACTTGCTATCTTTCGCAGCTAACGCCAACCCATTATTGCGGCAGTCATTTGACACGAAACTCGTGTAGCACTATTATCGTGTTATGAAAAATATTACCGTTAGACTCGATGAGACTGTTTCAAGGTGGGTCAGGGTTTGGGCTGCCGAACATAATACCAGTGTTTCCAGAATGCTCGGTGATATGCTCCACAGGCGCATGCTGGAAGAAGAAGGCTACAACAACGCCATGCAGCAATTCAACGCACGAAAACCAAAAGCGTTAAGACAGTCCAATGAAAAATTACCTGACAGAGTCAGCATCCATGAGCGATAAAGTGTTTGTCGATACTAACGTTATTGTTTACAGTCGCGATACCACGGAACCATTCAAACAGAAGCAGGCGGATAACTGGCTTCGACATCTCTGGTCTAAGCAATCAGGCTGCATCAGTTTTCAGGTATTGAATGAATACTACGTAACTGTCACAAATAAACTCAAACCTGGTTTATCACGAACGGAGGCAAGAGAGGATATTCGCAATTTGCTGGCCTGGAAACCTGCTGTTATCGAGCAGATTGTGATCCAGTCCGCGTGGTCAATTCAGGATCACTATGGTTACTCATGGTGGGACTGTCTGATTCTGGCTACTGCCCTCAAACAACATTGCCGATACGTACTCAGTGAAGATATGCGGCATGGGCAACAGATTGAAGGTCTTGAAATTATCAGCCCGTTCAAGATCGAACCGAACGAGTTAACGAACCAATCTGAGTAATTTCTTAGTATTTAGGGTCAGAGCAAAAACTCATTTTCAAACTTCGATCACAGAGTTTTTACTCTGACCCCAATTATTGCAGCGTTGAAACGGTGCATTTGAAGATATTCGTAGGGGGTCATATCAAGCACATTCTGGAAGGCGTAATTCAACATAGATGGATGCCCTGCCCTGCGCTATGGTTTGTGCAAGGGTAGTTTTACCCACTTGCCGCGCCCCTAGAAGAGCCACAGCGGGTACACGCATCAGGGTTTGCTCCAGTTTATTGGTTATCCATCTATCTATCATGCCTTGTATATTCGTATATTGATTCCGAAAATGCAAGGTAAAGAAACAGAACAACTATCACCAGCATGACGGGGGATTACTGAGATACTGCTTTTTGATCAATCAAGTCTGACGCCATCGCTCTCATTTGCTGTTTTAATTGCTGATAGCGCGGCGGGGCATTGCTGTGTGACAATACGCTCCATGCGCTGCAGTGATGGATAATCACCGTATTGTGCTTGATATTTGGGGTCAGAGTAACAATTGAGCGTGTTCCGAATATTCACCCTTGCTATTTATACAGCTCTACCTTTAACACTTTATTTAATAACTGAAAATGCTTATCCAGTGAATAAATTACGCAGCTATTTTGTTTTACATTCTGCGCAATAATCAAGTCAGGAATGCCCACTCCATTTGCACCGCTTTTTAAGCACTTCACCTGAAATTCTATAATCTCCTCCCAATCAATTCTTAGGGGGATTTGATTGATTTCATAAAGCAACTTAATAACTTCTGCTTGCTTCCTTATTTTAAGATAAGGGATTAACTCGGCCAGGATAATTTCATTGGTCACAAGAATATTCTCGTCTATTAGCGCATCCATGCTTGTGGAATGACCACCACCCCTAAAATAGTCGATCCATATTGATGTATCTACCAATATCTCCATTATTAGCGATCACGAAGCGCATCGAGGTCGATGCTCAAGTCAATTTTTCCTTTATACTTTTTTAACCCGGAAATCTTTGATTTTCTAATTAATTCCTCTAAAGCCAGCACAATAACCCCTGTTTTTGTTCCAGTATGGGTTGCCGTCATCGCTTCATTCAGTAAATGCTCTGGCAAATCAAGTGTAGTTCTCATATGCGGC
>JAUXFJ010000062.1 GCA_030620065.1 Anaerolineaceae bacterium | reverse complement strand
TTTGATGTGTGGGCTTGTAATCTCTCTTAGGTGATCCGTGAAGTACGTTCCCATTTCAGCAGCTTTATGTGCTAAATTTTCCTCATCAATGACTTCGAGTGCCGCAATACCAACTGCCGCCGCGAGGGGATTGCCCCCGAATGTAGAACCATGTTCACCGGGCGTGATCAAACCAAGGATCGGTTCACCTGCCAATACCGCCGATATCGGATAGAATCCGCCTGACAAAGCTTTCCCGACGATCGTCATGTCCGGCCGGACATCTTCATGCTGGCTGGCAAAGAGCTTACCAGTACGTCCCAGTCCGGTCTGGATTTCATCGGCGATAAAGAGGATGTTCTCTTGTTTACAGAGCAACGATACATTCTTTAAGTAACCTTTGGGAGGGATAATCACGCCACTCTCTCCTTGGATTGGCTCTAGCATCACTGATGCCGTATTAGGTGTGATAGCATCCTTAATCGCTTGGAGATCGCCGTAAGGTACTAATTTAAAGCCTGGCGTGAAAGGGCCAAAGTCATCTTTATATAAAGGTGTTGTTGAGAAGGAAACGATCGTGATCGTGCGACCGTGGAAATTACCTGCTGCCACAATGGTTTCGGCGGCATATTTTGGAATCTTTTTTTCACAATAGGCCCATTTCCGAGCAACTTTTATGGCGGTTTCTACAGCTTCTGCGCCGCTGTTCATCGGAAGTGACATCTGATAGCCTGTTATGTCTGAAAGTTTTTTATAGAAAAGACCAAGCTGGTCATTTCGAAAGGCTCTGGACGTTAAGGTCAGTTTCTTGGCTTGGTTGATCATTGCTGACATAATTCTGGGGTGACAGTGGCCTTGATTTAATGCTGAATACGCGCTCAAACAGTCTAGGTATCGATTCCCCTCGACATCATAAACCCAAACACCTTCTCCGTGGGCCAACACAACATCGAGTGGTTGGTAGTTGTTAGCACCAAATTGATTTTCAAGCTGGATGAAATATTGGCTTTCCATTATGCGCCACCAAGGAGTCTTGCTAGAATTGCCTTTTGAGCGTGCATGCGATTGTGTGCTTGCGGGAAGAGCATGGAGTGCAGTCCATCGGCTACATCATCTGTGATCTCGTGATTTCTATGTGCAGGAAGGCAGTGCATAATAATCACGTGTTCATTTGCTTCTGAAACCAATTTATTGTTAACTTGGTAGGGGGGGAATATCGTCTCGCGTTTTTTAGCTTCTTCTTCTTGTCCCATACTTGTCCAAGTATCTGTATAAATCACATCAACGTTTTTCACTGCATCGTGCGGGTCGCGTAGGAATGTTAATTTAGAACCGCTGGTAGCCGCAAAGATTTTTGCTGCATTCACTGAAACCTGTGGCATATCATAACCTTCAGGGGTGGCTATTATGAAGTTTGAACCCAGTTTTGCACAGATTTGCATTAATGAAACAGCGACGTTGTTACCATCTCCTACGTAACAGACATTTAAGCCCTTGATCTCACCGAAATGTTCATAGATTGTTAGCGCATCAGCAAGTGCCTGGCAGGGGTGGTTGAAATTGCTCAAGCCGTTGATAACGGGGATTGATGCCCATTTTGCCAATTCCAAGATGTGTGCATGTTCAAATACTCGAGCCATGATGCCTTCAACATAACCGGAAAGGACGCGCGCAACATCCGCTATTGATTCACGTTTACCAAGCCCAATCTCGGATGGTGAGAGATAAAGGGCATCACCGCCTAAGTGGCGCATTGCCATATCAAAACTTACCCGTGTTCGCAAGCTTGGTTTTTGAAAAACCATGGCCAAGACCTTGCCTTTTAAAATGGGTTTATTCCCTCCAGATTGCCACTCTTTCTTCAGATCGAGTGAAAAATTTAGCAAAGAGAGTAGCTCTTCTCCGGAGTGATCTGAGATATCCAAGAAATCTTTTTTCATATGGGCTCCTAAGTCATGAAATTTATTAATGCTTATTGTGGTGAATGATAACTTTTTTCTATAATATTTGTCAGAAATAATAACAATTGGGTTCCTGCTTTATATCAAATCCAACCCTTGAAGGATCAAGCTGAGTTGGAGGGAACTGCAAGTTAAGTCAAAACTGCTGTTGGTGGTGTTCAAGGTGGTTTCGATGATTGATAGAGTGCTATGGAGATGAGTATTAAACCAGCTTTTAAGATACCAGGATGGAAAAATAATCAAGAATGAAAGCAAGATAACCAACAAGGATATAAAAGGCAGGGTTAAACCAAAAACACTAGATAATCCGATGAACTTCATAATGAATAGTCTTGAAAGTCTCTTATCGGATTTTGTAAATGTTCTAAGAGCCTCTTCTGAAACTGCCACATCGTTTTTTTTTCAAGCTCGTTTGCGTGATCATATCCTAAAAGGTGCAGGCAGCCATGAATCAACAATAATTCTAACTCGTGCGAAACTAAATTATCTAGCTGTATGGCTTGGCTTTCAGCTGTAGGATAAGAAATAATTATCTCTCCCAGATAAGGTATGCCGGTATCAAGATCTAGGTATTCGTTGCTAAATGACAGAACATCGGTTGGTTGATTGATCCCTCTGAAGGATTTGTTTAATCGTTGAATCTCTGTATCATCTGTAATGATCAGAGAAATATCGCCTTTCTTAGTCTGACCTGTTTCGGCAAGCACAGTCTGTGCAACATACTCAAGGCGATCTTTGTCGATGAGCTTATCAAATGGCGGTCTAATGATGATGTTAATCATGTTTCAACCGTCTTCTTCTCTTCTTGGTTAAGGTTGTGCTGTTTGAGTTTTCCGGTTGATCTGTTTTTTGTGAAGGTTTTAATTCGGGATATAGAATACGTGGATGATAAGTGCCGAGCAATGTTTTAAAGAAGGAATCGGCAGCTGTTTCAATGTCTTTAAGTGTTAGATCAGTATTATCAAGTTGCCCTTCATGTTTAGAAAAATCAAAGACTTTCTGAATAAGTGCCCGAAGTTCCTCTTCATCTTTTGGGATTTTAGCTCTGGCACGGGCTTCTGTGCTATCAGCAAGCATAAGTAGGGCAGTTTCCCTTGATTGCGGCTTAGGGCCTGGATAGCGAAACAATTTCTTATCAACATTTTCGGGTTTAGCTGCTGATTTTAAGGCTTGCGTGTATTGATATCGTGTTAATAGGGTGCCATGATGTTCTTTGATGAAGTCGATGATACGTGGTGGTAAACGGTATTTTCGCGCCAATTCTTCACCATCAGAAACGTGTTTAATGATCGTTGCGGCTGTAATAACAGGATCTAAGTCATCGTGTGGATTGAGTTGGTCAGGTACTTGGTTCTCAATGAAAAAATGTGGATTTAATGCTTTACCACAGTCATGATAAATTGCACCGACGCGGACGAGCAGGGCATCTGCTCCGATTGCTTCAGCGGCTTGTTCCGCCAAGTTAGAGACTTGAAGACTATGCTGATACGTGCCAGGGGCGTTTCTGAGGATAAATTGAAGCAGAGGATGATCTGGTCGGGAAGTATCGAGCAACTGGAGCGGGGTTGTGGTGCTTAATAATTGAGAGTATACGTACTGCAAGAGAAGGGTTAAGCTGGCAGCAGCAAGTCCATTGAAAAGAGAGGCGCCGCTCAATGTAGCTATTCCAATCCAGTCCGTGACTGAATCCGGTAGACGGTATGCCAAGATGATGCCTGCTCCAGCCAATCCGACGCTGACTCCTGAACCAAAGAAGGAGGCAATTCGACGTGCTTTTCCGATTGTAAGCATACCGATCAAACTGGGAATTATATAAAAGAGTGTTAAGTCGAAACCACTTGGTGTGCCATAAGCAGTTAATATACCTAACGCAATCGTGAAGACTATGCCAATCTCAAGATTGAAAATTATGGTTAGGGTAAGACTAAAAGCCGCCAGAGGGTAAAGGTAAGGCAGGATCGTCCTGTCAATAATGACAAATCGAGCTAGGGCAAGAAATGTAATGAATGTAAGCGCAATCAAGACAATTGATTTTAGGTCATCTATCGCTCCAAGCTGTCTCCGTGTGAAGTAGAAACCGATGAACAAACAAATAACAATAACGATGATGGCTGCAGCAGCTATCTCTTTGTAGCGGTTCTCGGGTTGGACAAGGCTGTAAGCATCCAGAGCTTCCCAATCTTCCGCGCGAATAATTTGACCCCGTTGGACTAATATTTCACCTGTTATGAATGAACGGATGGTAGGTTCGACTGAAAGCCGTGCTTCATCGCGTGCTGACTGGGTCTGCTCTTCACTATATAGGCTGTTGGGGATGATGAAAGGTGTTACCAATTCAATAACGATAGCTGCCTGGTCTTGGGGAAAGGAGAAATCAATTAATGAAGGCACATTTCCTTTTGCGGTTAATATACTGTGTGAACGAATAGTGTTTCGCATTACTTGCTCGAGAACTGATGCGGCCTCGTCTTCTATGGCTTGCCAGCGAGAATCAATAATTGAAAGGATGCGTTGTGTAGTTTCCTCAGAAAAACTTATTCCCTCTATAGCGGATAGATCTGCTAACTTTTCTTCACTACTCGCGTAGGCATCTTGACGAATAGTTGAGATGTAATAAAGGACAATTCTTAAATTTTCAATTTGATGACGTCCAATACTTGGATCGGTTTGTAAGTAAATTGGTTCAATGTTCGCAGCGGCTTCCTGTTGAGCTATTTCAGTTAGTACTTCACTTTCATAGGCTAACGTATAAGGTGCCATAATTTCTTGTGTAGAGACTTCACCTATTGTCATCTGGAAAGCCGATTGATTAAAAATATCAGGAAGTATCAAAGAGAGAAGTGCCAAAATACCTGAAATGACCAAGACTAATATCTTGGCTGCTTTCGCAGGTAACCAAACTTTGGAATTCTTCTCTTTTCTTTTATTTTTCATCGCTTGGATTATTTGTCTTGCAAGATATCCCTTATAACTCTACTTGCTTCTTGATTGGAAGCTCGGCCGGCTAATTTTGTGATTAAAGCTTTGATTACCCTTCCCATATCTTTCATTGAAGTAGCGCCTAGTTCTTCAACCAATTCTTGTGCGAGGGCGCGTAACGCATCTTGCGGGATCTGTTCAGGTAAATACTTCTCGAGAATCTTGATATCATCTTCAGCTTCAGCAATAAGGTCGTTACGTTCCGCTTTTTTAGCGTCTGCGATGGCATCTTGTTTGGTTTTGATTTCCTTTTGTAGGATGCTAAGGACCTCGGTATTATCTAACTCAGATCCTTTAGCAACTTCGGCCAGTTTTATCGAAGTCATTAGAAGACGAAGGACTCTTTTACTCGCTATATCTTTTTCTTTCATGGCTTGATATAAATGCACACGTAATTTTTGATTAATATTCATAAATGTATTATACCCCTCAATTTTTCTATAGCGCCAAGTCAGAGAAGATGGACAGGAGTGCCGAGTTTTTTATCTGAACCATTTTTATGATCTCAGTATATTCATAGTGCGTTCGCTTTACTGCTGCGTGGAAAGCCCATTTAAACAGATACCCGCTTTCAGGAGAATCGAGATTCATCCAAGCGTGAGAGTCCTTAGGCAATAAATTCTTAAAAATGGTACCAAGTTTTGGAAATAATGCAAAATAATCTAAAGGGAAATAAGTCTTAGCAGAGCGGAAATCCGGGTTATTGATGATGGAATTATCAATAAAGCTGAGATGTTTTAGGTTAGGTTCCTTGTTATTCAGTCCGATTATCCATAATGCAATGTAATTGCTATGAGCGTAGAAATCTTGGGCAGTATGCGTCAAACGCCCCATAGCTCTCCAAGCTTTAATTGCTCTATGTACTTCAAGGTTCGCAATGATAAGTTCACGCTGCAATTGAATATACGTGTTGCCCTGTTCAATAGCATTATTATCGAAGTGAAACTCGTCATGGCCAATTTGACCACGCAGGGAATCTTGCCAAATATTTGCCCTAACGATTACGGAAAGTGCTCTATGCGAAAAATAGGGAGCTAGAGCTTTGGATGTGATTTCTCGATGATATTTTGTTCTCATATGTTCAAGGTTCGATTGTAACTAAATCTTTGATCTGGTCAAAAATGGCTTGTCCGATTCCATAGACGTCAAGTAGCTCTCTAATATCCTTGAATGTACCATGTTCAGCACGATACTCAATAATTGCCTTTGCTTTAGTCGAGCCAATGCCTGGCAAACTAACGAGTTCATCTTCTGTTGCGCTGTTTATGTTTATTGGAAAACTTGAGTCTGTACTAGTGTTGGTGAGGCCCATGGATAGGGCCACATCGTCAGGAACGTCTTCACCAACGGCTGGAATATAAATCCGCGCACCGTCGCTGAGGTAAGCAGCTAGATTTACACGGTTTGAATCGGCGAGATCAGTTAGTCCGCCCGCTGCTTTTATACCGTCATTTAAACGGCTATTTGCAGGGAGTGTATAGAGACCAGGTTGTTTTACTTCGCCAGCGATATGCACAACTATAGGATGGGGTGTGGCTGTCAATGTAGGCTCACCTGTCGGTTTTGCTGTTGGGGGCGCGTGCAGAGTGATGGGTCTCCCGCGCTGGGGAAGAGCGATCAGTAAAATCAATCCTGCAGCGATCAAACCGCAAAAAAGTCCAATCAGTAATATCTGCCAAGTTTTCATCGGATGAATTATTTCTGTTCCTGTTTCTCCTGATTTTCCATTGCGTACATTGTGTTGAATGCTTTGATTGAAACTTCCAACATATCAAGACCAGGTTCGCGAGTGGACAGTTTCTGAAGCGCGAGATTTGGTTTAATTAATAAGCGAATAATGGGATTTTCCATGTGAGCTGCTGTCCAACGGAAATATTCGTAAGCAAGTCCAGCAATGACCGGGATCATAAGGATGCGAGTAATCAATCGCCAGAGCAATGGCAAAGGCCCAAAGAACGAAAATATCAAAATTGACATTAAAACAAGCGTAAGGATAAATGATGTCCCACATCGAGGATGCTCAGTGGAGTATTGGGAGACGATTTCGGGGGTTAATTTTGCTTTTGCTTCAAAAGCGTTGATGGTTTTATGCTCTGCACCATGATATGCGAAGACGCGTTTAATATCCGAAAGTTTTCCTATTATCCAGAGGTATAAGATAAGGATCAAAAGCCTTATGGCGCCTTCTATTAAATTGCTCCACCAGGCACTCATGTTGCTCCAATTTTCAAGCAAACCAGCAAGAGCAGCTGGAATCAAGAAAAAGATTACTACACCAAAGAGCAAAGAAAGTCCGAATGTAAAAAAGAATGCGGGGCCTTCCAACTTTTCGTCTTCTCCGGTTTGGATGTTTGCTGAAAGAGTCAGGTAGCGCATTCCCAATCCTAGCGCATCCCAAAGGCTGATCAGTCCACGGATAAAGGGGATTTTCAGGATATTTGTTTTGTAGATGCCAGTTAATAATTCTTTATGAACAATGATTTCACCGTCAGGTGCACGTGCAGCCATGGCGACAGCATTTTTACCTCGCATCATAACGCCTTCGATGACAGCCTGACCTCCGTAAGCCGGCATTCTTTCTTTCATTTGGTTTTGCCTCCAGTAAATTAATTATGATTATTGAAACTTAATATAAATAGTATTAACGCTTTAATCCCTCGCTTCCACGTGGGGAGGTGCAGCCGTTCGTTTGGTGAATGGATATGGTCATCCGGTAATCCAAAACCTGTTAAGATTGAATCAACGCCAAGGATTTCCTTCATTGAAGTAGCAACAGGGATACTACCTCCTTCACGTTTATATGCAACCGGTTTTCCCCAGGCAGCTTCAAGTGCATCTACGAAACGATCTAATCCAGGAGCATTTTCACATAAGTATGCAGGAGCACCAGTAAACATAGTAACATTCCAGGTTACGGTATCGGGCATGTGTGTTTCCAGATACATTTTTAATTGCTTGTGCACCTCATTTGGGTCTTGATCAGGAACGAGACGGCAGGAAAGCTTCGCTTTAGCATAGGCGGGTATGATCGTTTTTCCGCCCTCCCCGATAAAACCTGAATATAGTCCGTTAACATCAAGTGTTGGGCGAGCACCAGCTCGTTCGAGCGTTGTGAAGCCCTTTTCTCCCCATAGACTAGGAGCACCAGTAGTCTCAATGTAGAAAGCATCGGATATGTTCAAAGATGCGATTTTCTTTCGATCCTCCTT
>JAUXFJ010000087.1 GCA_030620065.1 Anaerolineaceae bacterium | reverse complement strand
CGATCGTGTACCATGTGCATTTTGGCGGCATTTCCCCATGGACGACCAAAATCCTGAGGCATTGGCCAAAGCAACACTGGCATTTCATACTCAATATGATTTGGGTATTGTTAGAGACTCCCCTTCCTCCTCATTTTGTTTGACTGACTGGGGAGTAAAATCTGAATGGCGTGGCAATCCTGAGGGAACGCGCGATTATACTAAAAGGGTCATTTACAAGCCTGAAGATTGGCTCGACCAGGAAACCCCGCCATCCCTTAACAAAGCTCAACAAATATTCTCTGGAGCTGTCTGCGGTGGTCTCAGGCAGATCGAAACGCTAGTCCTTGGAACACCCGAATTAATCCGCACCGAAGCAATGCGCGCACTCGAAATCACGCAGGGAAAGCGCTTTATCCTCGGTACAGGCTGTGTTGTACCAACTATTGTCCCCCATGGCAACCTTAAGGCTGCCTGCAATAGTGTAATTAGGGCCTAAAAATGGGTACACTAAGAGTTATTTCAGGTAGTGCACGCGGATGTCGTTTAAAAACCGTATCTGGTGATACGACCAGGCCAATAACCGACCAGGTAAAGGAATCCTTATTTAATATTATCGGGCAGCAGGTTGAGGATGTACTTTTTCTTGACCTTTTTGGTGGTACTGGAGCGGTAGGGATTGAAGCATTGAGCCGCGGCGCCAAATTCACCACATTCCTAGACAATAATTATCGAGCATTTGGTATCATCAAAGAGAACCTTCAAATCACTCGTTTAGAAGAATACGCTGAAGTCTTCAAACGCGATGCATTTGACTTTCTGCGAAACTCTCCCCACATGAAATATGACTATATTTACATCGCTCCCCCACAATATAAAAAGATGTGGGAAAAAACAATGCAAATCTTAGACGCTAACCCAGACTGGCTTGCCGACAACGGAGAAATTATCGTGCAGATCAACCCGCTTGAATGGCAGGAAAATACCTACACCAATGTCACCATGGTAGATCAACGCCGCTATGGGGATACAATGCTGATCTTCTTTTGTAAAACTCAAGCAAAAGAAATTATCAGCTGATCATCTTCGGTATATGCATATTTCGCGAAAAATGGCTGATCTCCCATTTGAATAGAGGATACTTTCGGGATGATAGTTCGTAGATCCTCAACGAGCGGTAATTCCCTAAATGATTCAGGTTTTACCCACTCCAATTCACCTTCCGCAGATGGGGCCAGCGCTCCCCCTTCATACTTAGCTTTGAAAATGAATAAGGCAATACCTGTGGTCACGGTTGCATCAACCATGACCTGACCGCAAAAAAACATACTGGAACTTTCTAGTCCGGTTTCTTCTTTAAGTTCTCTCTTCGCCGCAGAGAGGATATCCTCCCCTCGCTCAACATGACCGCCTACGCCATTATACTTCTCTGCCCAAATCTTCTTTGTGGGAGCTCCTTTAATTAAAAGAACTTTTCTCTGATCATTAAAAACAAATATCAACACACGCGGAATCATATGATATTTGTCCGGAGATATACCCTGCTCGCTTCTTCCCATGCCCAACTCCAAAAATAGCTCAGCTCATGGGGCGGATTTTACACTAATCCATCCTCATGAGCTGATACGATCTACTTTTCCAAATATAATTAGGTCAAGAACATCGGAACGCCCATGAAGTTTTTGACCTTTGGCCGGTAATTTTCTGCATCATAATATGCTTCCACATTCGCGTATTTCTTGCCAGTTAGAATGTAGTCTAAAGGAACAGTTGTATATTTACCTTCTTGTAAAGCAACCATTTTTCCAAAATCTCCTTTGCGGATTAACTGCAAAGCTAAGCTGCCATAGGACATAGCTACCATTCGATCAAGGGAATCTGGCGCGCCACAACGCATCAGATAAGAAAATTTTTGGTAGATGAAGTTCTGACCAGTTAGCCTCCTAATCTCCTCCGCTACAATTTCGCCAATACCGCCTAACTTTCGGTGCCCATACGCATCTTTCGGACCAGTTTCAATGATCTCCCCCCCTTCTGGATAAGAGCCTTCCGAAATTGTCATGATAGCATAATTAGAAGGATTATTGCATTTGTCTTCAAGTAGATAGTTCGCCAATTTTTCAAAATTGAACGGAACCTCTGAAATGATTGCTCTGTCGACATCAGCAAGATAGGCACTAATTAAACTTGTCTCACCGGAATTACGCCCAAATAGCTCTATGATACCGATGCGTTCGTGAGAGCCGATTGAGGTGCGCATATCCGTTATCATATTGCATGTACGGGTTATCGCCGTTGAAAAGCCAATACAATAATCGGTCCCAAAGACATCATTATCCATTGTTTTGGGGATTGCAACAACTGGGAAACCTTCATCACTTAAACGGACAGCATAACTCAACGTATCGTCACCACCAATAGGTATCAGTGCATCTATCTCCAGATGTTCAATGACTTTGATGATATAGTCTGTGAAATCTATTGTTCCATCTTCCGAGATCCGCTTTCCATAACCAGAGTCTTTTAAAAATTCTGGCACATCATCAGCACGCACTTTGCGCGGGTTGGTTCGCGAGGTATGCAAGAATGTTCCGCCAGTCCTATCAATACGCCGGACGTCTTCAATTCCTAAAAGCTTCACGTAATAGTCATATGTAGTGGGATCATCCAAGTCGTACCACAGTAAGCCGCCCCACCCGCGTCTAATCCCCAGCACTTCATAATCGGATTCTAATGCGTTAAGCACTACCGCTTTGATAGCAGAGTTCAGACCAGGAACATCTCCTCCACCTGTTAATATAGCAAGTCTTTTCTTCTTCATAAAAACTCTCCTCAAACCAACACATTCATATAGATGATCTATAAAATTTCAAACCCCAAAGAGTATAGCATAACAAAGCATGTTCACATAAATTTTTATTATTTATATAACAGATCAGGCAGACTTAATGCCCACCATCGAATCCAATTCAAACCTATAAAAACAACGAGAGGAAGCAAAAGAATGATCACTGATGGATCCGGTAAGAACCAGCCGCCTTTTTCAAAGAACACGAACCAATACCCAATACCAAAGGCAAGAATCACTACCCACATCGCGATTTTACCAAAAATACGCCAGCGTTGCGACCAGAATCGGAATATCAGGAATAACGCTGGAAGAAGTATAGCTAGATAGGCTGCTTGAGAACGAGTATTGAAGAGATAAATAAGCAATAGCGTTAATAATGTCTTCCATACGAAGGGTTTTCCCGTCTTACCCAAGACAGTGAACCATTCATAAAGCATATATAAGAAAACACCAATATGGAGAACATATAGCAGCAATGTTTCAATACCCGGTAGAGCTTTTGCAATCCTCATTAGCGGCGTATTGATCCACGAAAACCCAGGATTGACGATGAGGAATACTCTAAACCACTCAGCGAGCCATCCTGGAAAAAGAATCAGCGAAATGACGCCTAGAAAAGCTAGGCCAGCCAGAAATGACCAGAGTACACCTAAACGCTTTTGAGAAAGACTCCAGACAATCAAATATATCGTCAACAGCAAACTAATCTCGATTGAGATGAAAACTGATGCAAGTAAAAATCCTGCTGGAGTGTCCTGCTTATTCAGAAGAAGATAGATTGCCAATATGATTATAAAGATATTTATAGGTGTAGGACTGCCAAAAAGGATGCTTTTTAGACCTGGGTACCATAACAAAGAAAAAACAATAAGCAAGATCATCTCAACTGGACGAAGTTTCCAACCAATTAATTTAATACTGAAAAAGATACTTGCCCCGATTGCAAGCTCAATCAATGTAAGCCAAATCGCCCTCGCTGTATTAAAACTTAAGAAGCTTAAGGGCAAATACAACATCAAATTATAGGCTGGCTCGATAAAACGAACATCATTTACAGACCGTGTGTCATAACCTCGTTTTTCGAGAATGCTTTGTGCTTGAACAGTAACCTCATCACTATACGGCGATAGTCCTTCATTCAACCATAGACCCGCGGCCATCCATCTGCCAGCAAATTCATCACGAACATGGACCTTTTCTGATAAATAGAAATTTCCTATCGTTAACCCAATAAGCGCGATGACTATCACTATTGTCAATAGATAAGGAGTAATACTTTTTCGATGCACTATTTTCCCATCATTCTTTTACTAAGCTGGAAATAAATATGACTTTGCAAATTTTACCTTTGATTTACAATATGGTCAAACCATCTATTTATACGCCACTTCGGATACCAAATCATTGAATTTTCTTGCTTTCAAACTCTTGACAAATAAAACAAACTTGGGACGAATGTCAGTTTAAAATATGCCCTAATTTTATTATTCAAGGAATGAAATTGTTGTGTTGTTTAGTAAGTATTTGGAGCGAGGGTTTTCAGATTACTGTAACTTTGTATTCAGTATTGAGAAAACATTCTATTATATTAACGTACTGTTAGAATTTTACTAATAACTTGACTTTTTACCCCACAATCATGTATATATATTGGAGAATGGGTGATTACTTCCGTATTCTCAAAAATTCTCTTAGGAGAACCTTATGATAAATGTTTCAGGCTTAACAAAGTATTATGGTGTCAATTGTGCAGTAGATAATTTAACTTTCAATGCGAAAAAGGGGGAAATCCTTGGTTTTCTGGGACCCAACGGTGCCGGGAAAACAACCACTATGCGTATATTAACCGGTTATATGCCCCCCACATCCGGGAAAGCAAGCGTTGGTGGCTTTGATGTTATTGATCAATCCCTGGAGGTAAGAAAGCTAGTTGGGTACCTTCCTGAGACCGTCCCTCTTTATCAAGACATGCGCGTTTTCGATTATCTAAAATTCATGGCCGAGCTTCGCCATGTATCCGATGTCGAAGAAAAGGTGGATATAGTCCTTGAACAAGTTGGTATGGTCGAACGTTCAGAAAGTTTTATCAGTAAGTTATCCAAGGGCATGCGCCAACGCGTAGGATTAGCCCAAGCACTTATCCATCAACCAGAGGTCCTGATTCTGGATGAACCCACGATAGGGCTTGACCCTGCACAGATCATTGAAGTTCGCAAACTCATTCAGGAGATCGGTAAAGAGAAAACTGTTTTACTTTCAACACACATTCTCTCTGAAGCCCAGCAGGTATGCGATCGCGTCATGATCATCAATAAAGGTCACATAGTCGCCGAAGATACGCCTGAACACCTGCAAACCCGCATGGTTGGTTCAAGACGGGTCACAGTCCGCATTGCTGGAGAAACTACCCCGGCTATAGCTATAATTAATAAAATTCCTGGTATTCTTTCCGTCAAGTTAACTGACAATGATGCTATTCAATTCGAGAATCCTACTGATAAGGATCTGCGCCCCTTAGTGGCAAAAGCACTTATCAAAGCCCGATTCGATCTTTTGGAGCTCTCATCTGAAAGTGTTAACCTTGAAGATATCTTCCTGCAATTAACTCGTGAGGAACCCCAAGCATTGTCACCAAGCGAGGTTAAAGATGAGTTTCTTGCAGAAGAACCAGCTGGGATAAACAAAAAAATAAAAAAAGAGGGTAAATAACTATGCGTAACATGTGGATAATCGCAAAAAAAGAATATATATCTTTCTATCATAGCCCAATTGCATATGTCATTGGCGTGGTCACCTTCCTGACCTTAGGCATATTCTTCTGGCTACAGATCGATTTTGCTGTGCAAACGCAGCAGTTCGTTCCTGATATACGCAACATTCTTGACATTCTTATCTTCCCCCTACTCTTTCTTGCAGTGCCAGTTCTAACTATGCGTACCATCTCAGATGAAAATCGCACAGGAACGCTCGAATTGATCATGACAGCGCCAGTTCGTGATTGGGAGTTAATTGCAGGGAAATGGCTGGGAACTTACCTCTTCTTCCGCACGATCATAGCGCTGACCTGGATATACCCTTTCGTACTCAACTTCATGGTAGACCCAGGCATCGACCAATCTCTCCTGACTGCCAATTACCTTGGACTCAGTCTTCTTACTGCAGCCATGACAGCTATCGGAATCCTTCTCTCCTCGCTTTTCAAGAATCAAATTGCTGCCTTGCTTGCTTCTTTAGGTGTTCTCATTATCCTCTGGATAATTTCTGCTCCAGCTCAGCTTATGCAGGGTGTAGGGGCAGACCTGCTCAGACACTTAAGCATCACTGACCATTATTACGAAACGTTCAGATATGGGATTGTTGATCTGAAAGACATCATTTATTACCTCAGCATGACTGTGTTAGCACTTTTCCTGGGTACACGTGCTGTTGAAGCCCGAAGGTGGCGATAATGAAAACTAAATTACGCATGTACGCAGTTATTGGTCTATATGTAGCAGGAGTTGCTGCTACCGTTACTATCGCTCTTGGAATCATCCTGGGTGAATTTTCCCTGCCTGTGCAGATAAGCCTGGCCATAACTGTGCTGGGTCTGGCAGCGTTTATGTTTATGAAGCCAGAAGCTGTACGCAAGTTCCTCACCGGACGTCAAGCGAAGTATGGCTCCAATTCATTGGTTATGATAATAGCTACCCTGGGAATCCTGATCGTTGTCAATTTATTAAGTATTAACAACACTGTTCGCTGGGATTTGACTGAAGATAAACAGAATACACTGGCTTCAGAAACCTTGGACACGCTCAAATCCTTACCAAGCCCTGTTTTTGCACAAGCCTTCTTCACGTCCAGGATATCATCAGAGGTCGCTCGGACAACCTTGCAGAACTATAAAGCTAATTCAAATGGTAATTTCGATTTTGAGTTCATCGACCCCGATGCCGATCCTGTAGCTGCCAATAAAGCAGGCATTCAAACAGATG
>JAUXFJ010000200.1 GCA_030620065.1 Anaerolineaceae bacterium | reverse complement strand
TTTCAGCCGGGACTATGATCTGGGTGATTTCATTCAGGCAAGCGGTGTCATGTTCCGCACCCGGCGTGGCGAAGTTACGCTGCAGGTTGAGGACTTTCAGATGCTTGCTAAGGCATTGCTGCAGTTACCAGCAGCCAAGGATGAAATCGTTGATGGTGAGCTTATTCGGCATGCTGTGCTCAGCGACCCGGAGACTCGCTACCGTCAGCGTTATGTAGACTTGGCTGTCAACCTGGAAGTGCGCGAGATCTTTCGCATTCGGGCAGCTACGCTGCGCGCCCTGCGAAAATTCTTGGATGACAGGGAATTTCTGGAAGTTGAGACACCTATTTTGCAGCCGATCTACGGCGGCGCAGCAGCAAAACCTTTCGTGACCCATCACAACCAGTTGCATCAAGATCTATATCTGCGCATCAGTTTCGAATTGTATTTAAAGCGCTTGTTGGTAGGCGGGTTGGAGCGTGTTTATGAAATCGGACGGGATTTTCGCAATGAGGGTGTATCTTTCAAACACAATCCTGAGTTTACACAGCTTGAGTTCTACATGGCTTATGCGGATTTCACGACGATCATGGAGCTAACTGAGCAGATGATCGCTTTCTCAGCACAGGAAGTATTGGGCAGCAAGATGATCACATTTAATGGCCATGATATTGACCTGACTCCACCTTGGCGACGCTTGGAATTGCGCCAGGGGTTATTGGATGCCACCGGGATAGACATAAACCAGCATAAAACCGGCGAAAGTCTGAGCGAGGCAATGGAAGCAAAGGGAATTAAACATAAACCTGATGCCGGGCGCGGAAAATTGATCGGGGGGATGCTGGATGAATTTCTTGAAGTGAACTGCATCCAGCCGACATTTGTTTATGATTATCCGCGCGATATTTCACCTTTAGCAAAGAGTAAACCGGGAGATCCAGACACCGTCGAGCGTTTTGAAGGATTCGTGGGCGGCATGGAGCTGTGTAATGCTTTCACGGAATTAAATGACCCGCTCGAGCAGGAGCGCCGTTTTATTGAGATGGGACGCGCCTACGCAGAAGACGATGAAGAACGTCACCCGATGGATGAGGATTATATTCGTGCACTCAGCTACGGCATGCCGCCGACAGGTGGTTTTGGAATCGGCGTTGACCGCTTGGTAATGCTTTTTACAGGCAAACGCAGCATACGTGAGGTGATCCTTTTCCCGCACCTGCGCAGTCTGGAGAACGAATAGCATTTATGCTCTCCAGGATTTGCATGATCCTGAAACTGAGCCCAATGATGGCAGGGGAAACCATAAAAAGCAATGGATGAACAAGCATTAATTCAAGCAGCGCTTCAGGGGGATATGGATGCTTTTAATCGCCTTGTGCTGGCGTTCCAGGACATGGTGTATAACACGGCTTACCGCGTCATGGGTGAACCTGATGCTGCTGAGGACGCCACGCAAGAAGCTTTTATCTCAGTGTATAAAAAACTGCATACTTACCGGGGTGGATCTTTCAAAGCCTGGGTGCTAAGGATCGTGACAAACGCTTGCTACGATGAGTTACGCCGTCGTCAAAGATGCCCTGTTACCCCTTTGGAGCCCGAGTTAGATGACGGAGAATTGATGGAATCCGCTAAATGGATGGTAGATGATGCACCTTCGCCTGAAGATGTGCTGGTTAAGGTGGGGCTTGATGAAGCGATTCAACACTGCATCAATGAGTTGGAGGAGAAATTTCGGATCGTTTTGGTGCTTGTGGATGTGGCAGGGGAGGATTATGAAACTGCCTCATTTGCGATACAGCGGCCTTTGGGAACGGTGAAAAGCCGTCTGGCACGCGCCAGGAAGAAGCTCCAGAACTGCCTGCAGGGCTTCTGGGAACTTTTACCGTCCCGGTACCGTCTAAGCGATGAGGATTCGGCATGAAGAGGTGCGGTATTTCATTTAAGGATATGAGCAGGCTTTCAGCCTATATTGATGGCTACCTTTTTGAAGAGGAGAGGGACAAGTTTGAAGCGCGTCTGGCTGGATCAAAAGAATTACAGCTTGCATTAATTAAGCAAAAGCGCTTGAAGGCTGCATTGCGTGCATTGCCAGTAAAACCTGCCCCGCGCAATTTTACACTTAGTCCAGAGATGGTCGTTCAACGAAAGACTAAACCGAACTTGATGCTCACCTTCCGGTTTGCGTCCGCGGCAGCAGCTTTGTTGCTGGTCGCGGTGTTTGCTGGCGAATTATTTTTAGGCAGCCTCTTCACGGCACCTCAAGCTTCACTGATGGTATCTGAAGCTGCCTTATCTGGTGATGCGGATGTAGCTGCCGATGAACCCATGATTATTTTCTGGAACAGTCCGGATGAGGGCAAAGGCGTTAGTGAAGAAGCGCTGGGTATTGACGGCGCACCAGCTGAAACAATGATTGAAGCAGCCCAGCAAGAGGGTGGGCGTGTTCCCGAATCTGAAGAACGCGCTACCCCTGCAGAGGAAGAGCCGCTCATTGCTGAAAGCCCGGAAGCGGAAACTCTCATTCTCGGTCTGCGTCTGGATGAAGGTGGGGAAGTGATCTCCCAGAGCGGCAGCCAGGACGTAAGCAGCAAGGCGATTGATCTACCTCCCATTCGTTGGATAGAGATTGGTCTGGGCGTGCTGGCGCTTGGTTTGGGGATAACTGCCATTGTATTGCGAAGTAAGCAAAGGAAAACCAGGTAATATCCTTCCCAAAAGTGTGTCAGCGACACACTTTTTATTAATAGCGACTTAGCTCGTTCAACACAGTGGCGTAATTGGTCTGAATTTACTATTCCAGCCCACTTGAAATTTGTGTCTATATTTTGCTTATTGTCTATCCCGATGATTTTACTGGCTTAATCTTGTTGAACATCCTGTTTTCACTCTCTTGAGCCAATAATTTGATTTTATCCATTATGGTAGCCGTGACAAGATGAACTTGCTCACGGTCTTCTACATCGCCCTGAAATTGCATAGCTTTGCCGATGGTCACCGCGTATGGACCACGCAGATACCAGTATCCAATGGTGGGACGACCAATCAGGTTGGATGTAATGCGAAGGTTGCGCTCACGTGGCAGGTAAATTCCTATAGGGATAACAGGTACACCCGAGCTGATAGCAAGACGGGCGGCGCCACTGTGCGGTTCGCCAAAACCTCCCTCCTGCGGGCTGTATGTGCCTTCAGGGAAGATTCCAATGGATTTTCCCTGCTGGAGCATGTGCTTGGCTTGTTCCACGGAGTTTCCGCCAGGTGCAGCTGAAATTTGCCCGATACTGCGTAGAAATGGTCCAAAGAGGGGGAAGGCAAAAGCATTGGCGGTGATAAGCACACTCATCCGCGAATATATGTGGATCAGGAATGGGTCGGTGGCACTGGGGTGATTGGCAACAAAAAGCTTGGGCCCGTCTGGTAGAGATTCGTGCTTCTCAATGTCCATTCGGAACATCAGTTTGGCATAAATTTGAATTAATGCACGCGCTGCCTCGTAAAGCATATTTCTATGCATGTTGAATCCCCCTTATGAGAAATCTGTTCTTACAGGCGCGTTTGTTTTGGAACGTATTATGTTTGTTCAAAATATCCGTCTTTTATCATTGCATATCCAGTAAACCACAGCTTTGTATTGCTTATGTAAATTTTTCTGTAATGATGGGAATAAGTGTATTTATTATTATAAACCCGTTGCACCAACCTGCGTTCCGCAAAATTGTGATAAACACAGGGAGCTATGGACAATTCAACAGGGTAGCCTTTTTGTTCTTATGATGTCATATCAAATCCACGACCAGATCACACAGATAAATAATAAGGGTACGCCCACACGGGCA
>JAUXFJ010000021.1 GCA_030620065.1 Anaerolineaceae bacterium | reverse complement strand
AATCCCTTTCTGATAATTGGGGCTTTTACCCTGTGACGGACGACGAAGCGCGCGCCCTGGCACATGACCTGAAGCAGATCGTTAATCCGGAAGCGCTGCTCATAGCTGAGGATGCGCAGGGGAAGCCGATTGGCTTTGCGCTCTCTTTGCCGGATATCAACACTGTCATAAAGGGTTTAAATGGGCGGCTTTTCCCCTTCGGTTGGCTGAAGGTGGTTATCGGGCTGCCGCGCATTACACAGTACCGCATGTGGGCGCTGGGTGTTGTGCCGGAATATCAGGGTAAAGCGATTGATACATTGCTCTACCGCGCCACGCACGAAGCTCTGGCTAAGAAGAATGTGCGCCTGGAAGTCAACTATGTCCTGGAGAACAACGACCGCATGAATAATGCCCTGCTGAAGCTGGGGGTTGAACCTATGCGGCGCTACCGTATTTACGAGATGGTGATTTAGCAGTCCTTATCTTTTCATACGATCCATAGTTTGTTGAAAAGTTGCTGTACAAGCCATTTAAGTTGAACTTTGTAATATTTCGACTTGAATATCTGGTTTGACAATGGACAGGAGCTAAAGTATAATTCTTTCGTAAATTTCGGATATTTTATGAATAAGAAACTAACCTATCGCCAGCAATGTTTTCTTAGCCAATTTCTTGACATTTATCATGAAATGGATAAGCCCATTCATTATAGTTTAGTAGCCGAGCGCTTGGGCGTTGGGAAAGTTACGGCTTATGAAATGCTGCGACTCTTAGGAAAGCGAGGACTCATAGATGCGGAATACCAAACCAATCCAGATCAACATGGTCCCGGTAGGTCAACTGTATATTTCTTTCCCACACAGGAAGCAAAAAGATTGATTAAAGAACTGGCTGGAGATTCCATGGACTTGGACAACTGGCGAGTCGCAAAGGAGCGCATTTTACATCAACTGCGTGAGGGTAAGGTTGATGGATACGAAGCTCTACTTGCTGATCTGATGGTGTGTATTCCCGAGCGCAAATCTCCATTGATTTATATCACGGAGCTCATCGCTGCTATGCTGTTGGCGGTAGCCGCCATTCAAGAAAATCGCGAGGTGAAAAAGTTAATAAATATTTTAAAGCGTATTGGGTTACCAGGAGAAATTAGTTTGAATGTCCTAAGTGGTATCAGTCTGGTCTTTTCAACACTGGAAGGGATCAATCAGCAATTTTCTACACAGCTTTTAACCCAAATCAACAAATATGAAACCATGCTTTCGCAGCTGAGCGAGAAAAACCGCTCGCAGGTAAGTGATTTTGTACGTGAAGCGATAGAAAGCATCACCGATTAATTTTTTTATTGAAATATTTCGTTAATTTCGGTAAAAGGAGTCTTAATTAGCCAAATTGCAATTCTGATTGGCAGCAACACAAATCTATAAACGTAATGAAGAGAAAAGTAATATCCGCGATGTGATACAGCTCACCATTCGTTGAAGTGATTGAAGGAGAAAAAGTGAGCCGAGTATAAGCTAACCAATAATGGAAAATGTTGCTGCTATCAGCATGAATCGAAGGAATTTTTTCTATAATTTATAAGGAATGTGAGGAACATTATGACGGTCAATGACTTAAAAACAAGGATATTCAAGGATGCGGTTTTTGATTGGGGGGTGGATCGGGTTGTGAGCACAGCCCCCCTGCTTTCAAAGTCGGCGCTATTACGCCAGCTTGTTTTGCAGGCCGGAAAGTTTGTTTCCACTTTTGTTCGACCCCCCGAAGTATTTCCATCTCTTCCCCCTGGTGTACTTGCAGACCGGGCAGATTTCGGCCAGGCATTTATACATACTTTCGAACGTATGCTTACCTGCGGATTGTCAGAAGCAACTCTTCAAAAGATTTCTCGCGATCTCATTCTTGGGGCGCTTGTCGAGGGTGGGCAACAATCAGCAATATCCAGCTTTTCGGAAAAATTTGGGACTAATCCTCCCAGTTTCTTAACCATTAGCCCAGGAAAAACATGCAATCTTCACTGTAAAGGCTGTTACGCAAGCGCGGGACCTTCAGGAGAGAAATTGAGTTGGTCTACATTTGACCGAATAATCGATGAAGCAAAAACCCTTTGGGGTGTACGGTTTCTGGTAATCAGTGGTGGTGAACCGCTGGCTTACCGATCAGAAGGGAAGGACCTTTTGGATGCTGTTGAAAAGCATTCAGATGTTTATTTCCTGTGTTACACCAATGGGACCTTAATCGATGATCGAACAGCAGAAAGATTAGCTTCTTTAGGAAACATAACTCCGGCGATTTCGGTCGAGGGTTTCCGTGATAAAACAGATGCGCGGCGCGGAGCTGGTGTATTTGACAAGATTTTGGCAGCCATGGAACGCTTACGTCATGCCGGGGTCGTATTTGGCATCTCTTTGACAGCCACCCGGCACAATGTCGATGAAATATTATCTGATGAGTTCGTTGATTTTTTCTTTGAACAACAGGGAGCATTATATGCCTGGCTTTTTCACTACATGCCTATTGGTCGTTCTTATACCCTGGATTTGATGCCGACCACAGAGCAGCGGCTTTGGATGTGGAAGCGTTCTTGGGAGATCATCCACAAGCGGAAAATCTTCTTAGCTGATTTTTGGAATCATGCAACACTCTCTTATGGGTGTATCGCCGGTGGTCGCACACGCGGGGGCGGATATTTATATATCGATTGGAACGGTGCCGTTTCGCCATGCGTGTTTGTGCCTTACTCGCCTGTCAACATTAATGAAACGTATGCCAAAGGTGGAACCCTGAATGACGTTTGGTCAAATCCTTTCTTTGCAGACATTCGCGGTTGGCAAGAAGGTTATGTGCAGCGCAAGGGTAATTGGCTGGCTCCTTGCATTAACCGGGATCATCACGATGTCTTATGCCAATTGATTGCTAAACATGAGCCGGAGCCGATGGACGAAAGTGCTCGACAAGCATTGCTAGACCCTGATTACACGCGAGGACTGGGGCACTATGGTGAGCTCTATGAGGATTTATCTGAGCCGATATGGCAAGAGCATTACCTGAAGGATCGATAGCAAGGAGATCTCCGTGACAAGTAGTTATGACAACACAGTGCTAATCCACTTTTTAACCTTTTTTATGGATTGCGACTGCCATTTGATAACAGCAATCCAGGCTATCCCGAATGGAAAGACGCTAAACTGCTGTGCATGTCATCAAATTATCCATCGGAGCCTTCGTTACCTTGGGAGTCTGGCTGCGAATGCGGTATGCCTTCTCTATTGAAAACTGAAAACTAAAGCTGTTGGAAACTATTGAAGTTTATCAAGGATAAATAAGCCACTAATGAATGAATATTGTATGAACACTCAGCAATGTGCACTATCCAACGAAACTCTGTGTAGTGTGTTGTCATTGGCAGGTTAATTATGTTTCCATCTTTTATTTCTTTTCGTCATTTACGCCGCTACCGCGAAATTGCCAAGATATTTCTGGCTCACGGTTTTGGTTTTGTATTTAACCGCCTGGGACCTGAGTGGAGCTCATTGCGACATTTGCTGCAACGACGTTCAAGCAAAATATCTGGATCTACGCCCGAGAATTTATCTGTGCATTTCCGCCTGGCTCTGGAAGAACTTGGCCCAACATTTATTAAATTTGGGCAGATTCTTTCCACCCGGCCGGACTTGCTTCCACCTGAATATATTCGTGAGTTGAGCAGACTCCAGGATACTGTAGCACCATTGCCTTGGGAAATAATGCAACCCGTTATTGAACAAGAACTTGGTAAGTCAATCAAAGAAAGTTTCTCAATAGTAGATCCTCAACCGCTCGCGAGTGCTTCACTAGCCCAGGTATATACCGCTACATTACTCAGCGGAGAAGAAGTAGTGATCAAAGTCCAGCGTCCCAACATCACCGATATTATTTCGGTTGATTTGGAGATTCTCACTTCCTGGGCGCGCAGAGCTCAGGCAACTCCCTTAGGGAAAGTCTATGATTTTATTAGCATGTTTGAAGATTTTGCCTTCACCTTGCGTAATGAATTGGATTACGGTCGTGAAGGTCGCAACGCCGACCGTTTTCGGCTTAATTTTGCTAATGAAAAGTTTCTGTATATTCCTAAAGTTTATTGGGAGTTCAGTACCTCACGTGTGTTGGTCATAGAGCGAATTAAGGGAATAAAAATAGATAATATTAAAGCTCTGGATGAAGCCGGGTACGATCGAAAACGAATTGCCACAAATGGTGCACGGATCATTATTAAGGAAGTGTTGGAAGATGGATTTTTTCATGCCGATGTGCATCCGGGCAACTTCATCGTGATGCCGGGTGAAATTGTTGGAGCGATGGATTTCGGTATGGTCGGGTACTTAAGAGACAAAGATCGCATGGATTTGATTCGCCTTTATGCTGTTTCTGTACGCTTGGATTCGGATAGCATGGTGGAACAATTTATCCGTATGGGTGCGACGAATGTTGAGGTGAATCGAAAGGCACTAGCGCGAGATATTGACCGCCTATTGGACAAGTATCATAATATGCCACTTAAGGAAATCCGCGCTAAGGAAGTTATCGAAGAAACCATGTCAATCGCCTTTCACCACCATCTCCGATTGCCACCTGATATGTGGTTGTTAGGGAAAACATTGGCGATGATAGAAGGTATTGGCATGCAGCTGGACCCAGATTTTAACGTTTTTACCTTTTCAGAGCCATATGTCAAAAAATTAACCTGGTCAATGTTTACACCGAACCGGAAGTGGCTAGATGCAATCTTGAACACTGGCGTAGAATGGGGAGAGTTTATAAATGCCGTGCCACGCGCTGGTCTCCGAACGCTGAAGAGGATGGAACGAGGTGATCCTGTCCCAATCGTGCTAGAAGTTACAAATCGCGTTAAGCATAGTCTGGATCGCCTGTTTGCCCGTCTGACACTCGGCATCCTGCTAGCTGCCTTCATAATTGCGCTAGCTTTCCTTATTCCGGGTACCGCCCCTGGTAGTTGGGTCCAATTGATCGTCTTGGTTGGGTTTATTGTGGTGGTCATCCTGGGCATTGGCTTGCTCGTTTCGATATTTCGAGAGAGGTGATAAGAGGTGTTGAAAATTAAAAGGAGTGAATTTTGAGCAAAGTTGCTTAGAGTTCCCTGCAATACTTAAGAAGCATTACATTAATTATATGTCTGTATCATAGGAGCGTAATCATGTCTAATAAGAAACATAAAGTTGCCATTGTGACTGACGGTGCCTGTTCGCTGTCCCCTTCGCATGGATTAGAATACGGGGTTCATGTCGTACCTGTGTATGTCAATTTCAATGATAAAACCTACCAGGCGGGGGTCAACTTGAGCACTGCAGAATTCTACCGCCTATTACGTGCCAACAAGCACTTACCCTCAACTTCCCAGCCGACAGCGCAAGATTTTATTCATACGTATACCGAACTTGCCAAGCAGGCAGACGCGATTGTAACTGTTGTTATCTCGAAACAAATGAGCGCAACACTCGATTCGGCATTGGCAGCGAAGGAACAGTTTTTAGATGTGCCTGTGCATGTCATTGATTCCAGGTCTGTCTCGATGGGACTTGGAATGATCGCCATCGCCGCTGCTCGGGCTGCAGCTGACGGACAAGACGCCGATCAGGTCGTTCAGGTTGTCAATGATTTAATCTCAAAAATGAGCGTCATTTTTACAGTGGATACTCTCGAATATCTACACAAAGGTGGACGCATCGGTGGTGCAACAGCCTTTCTGGGCTCAGCGTTGAGCATTAAGCCTATCCTTTACGTCAAAGACGGGCGCATCGAGCCGTTGGAGAAACAGCGGACGCGCAGGCGTGCCATTAACCGCATGTTGGAGTTGATGGAAGAACGAGTTGGCACATCCGAAGTTCATGCTTCTATTCTGCACTGCGAGATCGATAATGTAGCGCAGGAACTGAGTGCGCAGATAAAATCGCGTTTTCGCTGTGCAGAGGAGGTGCTTATCGTAGATGCCGGTCCAGTAATTGGTACTCACGCTGGCCCGGGGACGCTTGGTTTGGTATTCTACACACAATAAGAGGAATATAAATTGGTATGCGTGTAAATAATATGTTCATCCTTAAACAAAAAAATATTTGGTCGACAAGACCAGCACATCAGCGGATAGAACCCCAATTTGTAGGAGAAACACACCATATTCTTGTTTTATTTCACCATAAGGAGATAAATTATGTCTAGTAAAGATCCAAAAGTTGGTATTAATATCGAAGAACGAACCGAAGAGCGTTATGACCTGTTGCATCTTACGGTCCCTGTCCCGCATCTGGCACTTTTGCCTGAGGAGACACGTCAGCATTTGACGGCGGCGTGGCGTGAGCAATTACTGGCGTTTCGCAGCCTGGTCGATGTGGCAATTAAGCAGACGGAAAAGTCAGAAGAGCCGAAGCATTCGGAGCACCCTGGGCCGGCATAGAGAAGGTTGTGCTTATTAAAAGGCATAAGCCTGGCGGGATCAGGTCAGGGTAAACGCAGACCTATAAGATTTTCTCACAGGTTCTGCGTACCCTGATTTGAAATCAGGTAAATAGCTTTAGTCCACTCCTGCGGGTGCAGTGCGAAGGAGTGGACCAGGGCTGTATTGTGCGTATGCTTTTTGCATCCATGGCAATTGTGAAAGTCAAGTATGAATAAAGCAATGCTATAACTTGGGGTGCAAGAGTTGGAAAACCTCAAGTATTTGAGCCTTTGGCTGTTTCTCGGATTGGTACTTGTCATGACATTACCCCGGGGATTATGGAAGGAATTTTCTATGAAATGCATATTTTCATTAGGCAGGGCTCTAGCGCGTCGTTTGTCGCCCAAGGAATTGGTGGACTTTGCTGTAGATATTTTTCCGCAGGTTTGGAAGAAGATTCCCCCAGAGCAGCATGTACCTTTTTTAACTGAGGTTGTTGCGAACAACCTGGGTACATTAATGGCAGGTTTGAGCCACCAGGAGCGTGTTGCCTTGCTTAATAATTTGTTGCCAATCATTGCTCGTGAATTTCCTTTAGCCGAAGCAGATTTCCTTTCTGCATTCGATTCACCAGGTGATCGCTATGCACATCAGGCAAACCGGATGAATGATCAATGAGAATTGCACTCATGACAGATTCCTTTGTCGAAGGTCAGGGCGGTGTATCTACCGCAGTGGCAGCTCTGGCCCGCAGCCTTCGCAAACGCAATCACGAAGTCGTCGTATACACCGCTGCCGATCCATCCCATGAGCAAAGCGACTTGAATGTCGTTGGCTTGCGATCCCTGCACTATGAACGCTTTCCAGGTGGGCGCGTGCCTATAGCTCCTATCTCGGTAGTGCAGGAACTAGCCAACTTCAAGCCTGATATGATTCATAATCACTCGATGAGTACGATGGGTGTGCAGGCACTGGCTGCTGCCCGTCTGCTTGGGATTCCCATTTTAGGAACATGCCATGTCTTTCTCGCTGGTTTTCTCCAGTATGCTCCTCTTAATTTAGATAGAATTCCTCTAGCTGAAGAACTGGCTTGGCGTTACACTACCACTTTTTTCAACCGCTTTCCTATAATCACTGTGCCTTCGGAGACCATGAAGCGCATGCTGGTTGCTCATGGCTTGCATGTTCAGGTGGAAGTGGTCTCTAACGGCGTGGACACGGATATTTACTCGCCTAAGCCTGATGGTTTTGAGAATGATGCACACTCGCTCACTCTTTTACATGTAGGACGTCTGGGTTATGAGAAGCGCGTAGATATCGTCCTGCAGGCATTTGCCAGTTTGAAGGGCAACCATCCTCAAATTCGTTTGCTGATCGTGGGGGATGGCCCGGAAGCAGAGAAGCTCAAGAAGTTAGCAGCCAGCTTAGGCATAGCTGAGCAGGTGCAGTTTGTCGGGATGGTGTCCCACGATCATCTGCCGGATGTGTATCGGCAAGCTGACCTTTTTATCACTGCATCCACTATTGAGACCCAGGGATTGGTCGTGCTGGAGGCCATGGCTTGTGGATTGCCAGTCGTGGGCGTTGATGCACTAGCTTTACCCGACCTAATTCAATCTGGTGTTAATGGTTATCTGGCGCCGCCAGAGGATGACTGGGCATTGGCGGATGCTACTGACCAGCTGCTGCGCTCAATAGAACAACGTTATACTATGGGGCGCGCCTCCCGTCGCTTGGCATTGCGGCATAACTTATCCCTGGTATCCGAGACTTATGATGATCTATATCAGCAGGTGTGCTCCAGATTCCGCGCCAATTGATGACTCGCACTTCTGATATGTTAAGCTCAATGATCCTTTTGTCGTCAGCTCCATTTCAGTATCCGTTAGGATATATCAACCTCGGGTGCTGAGAGCTTCAGGATTGTTGAGTTGCCGCGCATCACGTTGAACCTATGCGGCGCTACCGTGTTTATGAGATGGGGATTTAGTTGGCAGGTTGGTTAGAGGGGGATCATGGAATATAAAAGGACTGCGCCCTTGAAGAAAAATCTCCAAACACGCAGCCCTAATAACTAAAAAATGGATTGACTATAGACCTTTGAAGAGGGTTGCAAGCGCCAATAGAACGAAGGCGCCAACTACTATAAAGAAGGCATAGGGGGCAAGTGAGGCAATGGATAAGGCTTCTGCGAGAATACCAACCGCCGCAACGATTACAGCAATAAGAAAGGTTATAGACTTAGGTGCATTTAATTTCATTTTAATTTCTCCTTTTAAATATAAAAAATGAAAATATGATTTAGATGGTAAACACCATCCGCATGTAGCATAACACATTTTTTACTATTTAATTTCGCCAAAGATGAGAAAAAACTAATGAGCAGCAGAATAGGGTTTGGTGCTGATCCAATCTGAGCGTGTCTGAGCGGTTAATAATGCGAAATCTCGGTGGAATACACCGAGATTTCGTGAAAAAAGCACAATATATCTACAACCGCGGCTGGTATCAGCCATTTACATCCGCGCTTTTACGCTTATATATTACTTGGAATGTGCCTTCTTGACCAACTCACTGATGGGCTGCGCCAGGTTGAGCAGTTCGGTGGGGATGATGAACTTGGTAGCAGCACCATCGCCTAAACCTTTAAGCACATCCAGATATTGCAAGGTGAGCGTCTTGCTGTCCACACCTTGAGCAACTGCGTAGATCTTCTCGAGCGCAAGTGCATACCCTTCAGCTCGCAGGATGGCAGCCTGGCGGTCACCTTCAGCACCGAGAATGGCAGCCTGTTTTTCACCTTCAGCGATCTTGATGGATGCTTCGCGCGTGCCTTCTGACTCTGCCACCATGGCACGGCGGTTGCGCTCTGCAGCCATCTGGCGGGTCATGGCTTCCTCGATTTGGCGCGGCGGGATGACCTCACTAATCTCGACGGCCATGACGCGAATACCCCAGCGGTCTGTGACTTCGTCCAGCTTTTCATGCAGCATCTGGTTGATCTCATCGCGCTTGGAAAGCACGTCATCCAGTTCCATGGCGCCCACAACGGCACGCAAGGTGGTGATGGCCAGGCCGCGCGCGGCTCCAGTGAAGTCTTCGACTTCCAGAACGCTGCGTTCAGGGTCGATGACTTTATCGTAGACAATAAAGTCAATGTTGACTGAGGCGTTGTCGGACGTGATACAGGTTTGTGGAGGTACATCAAAGAAGACCTCGCGCAGATCGACTGAGACTGACCGATCCAGGAACGGAATTAGCAAAACGATGCCCGGACCTTTGGCGCCAATGCTGCGACCCAGGCGAAAAACTACCAGGCGTTTATATTCTGGTACGATACGGACTGCCATGGTCAACAGGATTACACCAGCCAGACTTAGCAGAGCAATCAAAGATAAATCCCACAAGTTTTCTAACATTTTTTAGCTCCTTTTAGATATTCACGAAAAATTGACGACATCTTAAATACATCATATTCAACAAGGTCACTGATCTTGATCAAGTGGAGTCACAATCAATCTCACACCCGAGACTCCGACCACATTAACCAATTCACCTGATTTGATCTCACCTTGCTTAGAAATGGCGCTCCATTCTTGATGATCGATTTGGACCTGACCGTTGGGAATGAGGTCGGTGAGGGCTTGACCTTGGTGACCAATAAATCGCTCGGCACCCATGCGTGGTGGTCGCTTGCTGGCGATGATAATGGCACGCAGAATGATCAGGCTAAAACCAACGATACCAAGAGCCATGACCACGATCAACCAGGTGCTTACTCTCAGATCCGGCACCGCAGGTGATGTGATTGAGAAGGGTCTGAAGAGCAGCAGCGACCCCAACACAAAAGGTACCAGGCCAAGCACGGTCACAACAACTTCGGTGTCTGTGAGCAGGGCAACCACAAACATGATCACGGAAAGCACAATCAAGGCGATAGCCACCCAATTGACTGGCAGGCTTCCCAAAGCCATAAAGCCAATCAAGAATGAGAGTACAGTCCCAATTCCTGCAATGCTTAAACCCGGGTCAGCCAGCTCTGCCAGCAGGAAGATTGTCCCCAGCGAGAGCAGCAGATAGGCGATATTTGGCTCAGTGATGACATGATAGAAACGCTCAATCCAGGTCATGCGCTCGACTTGCACCTCAATACCTGTTGTAATCAGTTGCCGGTCTTTAACAACCTGACCGTCAAGTTGACTGAGGAGTGCGGGGAGATCTTCAGCAATAAACTCGATCACATTTTTATTAAGCGCCTCTGAGGCGGTCAGGGAAAGGCTTTTCCGTACAGCGTCCTCAGCCCATTCTGCGTTGCGTCCATACTTCTCAGCCAGGCTGCGTATCAGGGCAGCCGCATCGCTAGTGATTTTTTCCTCCATGACATCACTAATCTCAGCGCCAAACGGTACCGGGCTGGCAGCGCCAACATTTGTGGCAGGTGCCATGGCGGCAAAATCTGCAGCCATCAGGATAAACAATCCAGCAGACGTGGCACGGGCTCCGTCGGGAGTAACATATACGACTATTGGCAAAGGTGATTTCTGCATGGATTGGATCATCTCGCGCATGGAGGTTTCCAAGCCGCCGGGGGTGTTTAGAGTGATGATTACTAATTGCGCCCCTTGTTGCTCTGCCAGACTCAGCCCTCTATCAAGATAGCGCGCGCTAAAGGGGTTGATCACGCCTTCAATTTCAAGCACGATGACAGGGTCACTGGCGGCCTGGACGGGATACGCTGAGGCAAGCAACAAGAACAATGTTAATAAGAAGAATATCCAACTGCGTTTCATATTGTGACCTTCTTGTCGAAATCCAGGCAATCCAATAGAATGATCTATCTTCAACCAACGACTAGGTCATCATTGTCAAGCGTAAGGCTCAAGCCCAAATCCAATTATGATACAAGACCTAGATTCAACTATCAAGTGCAACAGTGATTTTTTTATAACTAAGTATATTTATAATGTTAATATCATTATATAAAAATCCCCGCTAAAAGTCAACAATTATGAACGGTCATCCCCCAAAAAAACCAGAAAATTCCTCGACCAAGTCCAAAACGCAATACGTCTGAAGCATTATTCCGATAGCAGCGAGAAAACCTGCCGAACTCACCAAAACTTTTTACTCTAACTTTTTACCTTTTAAGTGCGGGGAAACAGAGTAAAAAGTTTTAATGCCTAATGTGCTTTATCTTTTCCCCATTCTTTATAATAAGCGTTCTCAATTCCCAGGCGCATCAACATACGCCCGATGGTCTGGTTGACCAGTTCCTCGATGCTGGCTGGATGGCCATAAAAGGACGGCACGGGCGGGAAGATGATTGCTCCGGCTTGAGCGGCTAGCTGCATCTGGTGCAGGTGACCGCTGTGCAGGGGTGCCTCGCGCACTGCCAGCAGCAGGGGGCGGCCTTCTTTGAGGCACACGTCCGCGGCGCGCTGGATGAGATTCTCGGCGTAGCTGTTGGCGATGCCGGAAAGCGTTTTGATCGAACAGGGCACAACTAACATGCCATCTGTATGAAATGACCCGGATGCAATTGGCGCGGTCAGGTCATCAGGCTGGTAGGAGAAGCTGGCGATTGCCTGCAGCGCTTCAGCAGTCATGTCAGTCTCTTGCTTGAGCACCAAACCTGCGGTCTTGCTGATCACCAGGTGGGTCTCGAACCCCAGGGACTGGAGCATTTGCAGGGCGCGTATGCCGTAAATCGCGCCGCTGGCGCCGCTGATAGCCAAAATAATGCGTTTTTGCTCTACCATATTGTGATCATAACCTTCCGCCCGGTTCTGCTAGGGTTTGCCTGGTTTGATAGTCTGAATAATTGCCCGGAAATGATTTCAATCCGATTATACCAAGTGAGACAATGCGTGTGGCAATGCGGTCGAGGAAATAGCGATCGTGCGAAATGGTCAGGATGGTTCCCTCAAATTCGAGCAAGGCGTCTTCCAGCACCGCAGAGGACGGGATATCAAGGTGATTGGTGGGTTCGTCCAGCAGCAGAATGTCGGGATTCATCAGCAATAACTGGCACATGGCAACACGGCGTTT
>JAUXFJ010000081.1 GCA_030620065.1 Anaerolineaceae bacterium | reverse complement strand
GCTCGGCAGCCTGACGGGCGGCTGTCTCGAGCTGCGGGTCGCCCTTGGTAAATACGCCGGTGGTGCGGTCATAGACATAGGATTGGTCGTTATCCAGCGTTGCCATGAAGACCTCCGCCTCGGGCAGGCGCACGTTCAAAACGCCATCTTCCAGCCACAGGTCCTGGGTCTCGATCTTGTTCATGTCAATCCCGGCGATCACCATGCCGTGCGCAACAAACAGCAGCTTATCGCCAAACAGGGGACCGAACACGCCCTGGTTGACCTCGGCGGTAATGACCTTCTCGACCGTGTACTGGATGGTTTCGAGCCTTGCCAGAGATTGCACCTGGCGGATAATCGTGACCGGGTCGGGGATGATCGTCGGGGTGGGGTGAAGCAGGCTTGCAATCTGTGTACTGATCGCGTTATTGGTTTGCTGGATGGGGGAGAGCGTGTTGTTGATCTGGCCTTTGAGATAAACAACCAGGTATATGACAGAAGCTACCAGGGCAATGGCTATAACCATTAAGAGGATGATTTGTAATAAACTTGATCTGCTTTTATCCATAATAAGCTTGAAATCCTTTTGTTTATTTGAATACGGATTGAAATGTGGTCTTTGAATATTTATAACACAAGAATAACGAGACATGAACCTCAGCGATGGATGCCAGCAGAAACTTTATATGTATCAGTCGTATCCCCAACGCATGGGTGTTGAGCGAAGCGTATCCAGGCGAACTGACAGTTTGCCCTACTTGCAAGTTTCTTCAAGACGGATTATTATTAGTAAGGTACAATATACGAGTACACGCAGTGACACGGGAATAGTAAGCTGATATCCTGCCAACAGAGAGGGAAGACCGATAGCTGAAAGTCTTCTCAGGTTTGGACCAGCCAAAACCACCCGCGAGCGGAAACCTGAACAGGGGACAGCCCCCAGTAAGGTGAACGGCAGCCCCGTTATCGGCAATTCGAGATGACCATGCCTGACAAGCTGCGTCAATCTGGGTGGAACCGCGTGAGAGAACTCTCGCCCCAGTGGGTGAGGTTTTTTGTTTTAATAAAGGATAGTATTTGAAAATGGAGGTTGATATGTCTGAAGAGAAGAATAGCAATTACGAGGAATCACGGCTATATAAGATACGCCACTCAACAGCACACGTTATGGCAGAAGCAGTATTGGAGAAATTCCCTGAGGGGAAGGTTGCCATCGGGCCGCCAATCGAAAATGGTTTCTACTATGATTTCGAACTACCGCGCCCGCTCACGCCAGAAGATCTGAAAGAGATTCAAACGCGAATGAAGAAGATCATTGCCAGTAAGCTGACTTTTGAGCGCAAAGAGGTCAGCGCTGAAGAGGCGCGTAAACTATTCGCAGACCAGCCTTATAAGCTTGAGCTGATCGATGGATTGGAAGAGGGCAATGAAGACGAGTATGGCAACCCTATAGGTGAAAAAGTTACCTTGTCTATTTACAGCTCGGGCAATTTCATCGATCTCTGCCGCGGACCGCATGTGGATGATACAAGCGTGATCAATCCCAAGGCAATAAAATTGATGAATGTTGCGGGAGCCTATTGGCGCGGTGATGAGCACAACACCATGTTGCAGCGCATTTACGGCACGGCTTGGGAAACCCCGCAAGAGCTGAAGGATTATCTCTGGAAGCTCGAAGAGGCAAAAAAGCGCGATCATCGAAGGCTCGGGAGGGAGCTGGACCTGTACAGCTCAAATGATGAGATCGGTACGGGTTTGATCCTCTGGCACCCTAATGGCGCACGTATACGCTATCTGGCCGAGCGTTATTGGGGAGATGAGCATGATAAAGCGGGATATGAATTTGTTTACACGCCGCATATTGGCAAGGCTTCCCTGTGGGAGACGAGTGGGCATCTTGACTTTTACAATGAGAATATGTATTCCCCGATAGAAATTGAAGGGCAAGCCTATTATCTCAAGCCGATGAACTGCCCCTTCCATGTGCATATATACAAGAGCGGCCTGCGCTCGTATCGCGACTTGCCAATGCGTTATGCTGAAATGGGTACGGTCTATCGCTATGAACGCAGCGGTGTACTGCATGGGTTGATGCGCGTACGCGGGTTCACGCAGGATGATGCGCACCACTTCTGCCGACCGGATCAAATGCCCGAGGAGATCGATTTTGTACTTGGTTTCAGTTTGCATATCCTGAGGGCGTTTGGGTTCAAGGAGTTCAAGGCTTTCTTAAGTACGATGCCTGAGAAATCAGTTGGTGAGCCAGAGCGTTGGCGTGATGCTGAGGCAGCCTTAGAGGCGGCTTTAAAGCGCGCTAAGCTGTCTTATGAGGTGGATGAGGGCGGTGGCGCTTTCTATGGGCCAAAGATTGACATCAAGATCAGTGATGCTTTAGGGCGTGAGTGGCAGCTTTCAACGATTCAGTTTGACTTCAACCTGCCTGAGCGTTTCGATATGAATTACATTGGCGAGGATGGACAACCGCATAGACCTTATATGATCCATCGAGCCTTGATGGGCAGCGTTGAGCGTTTCTTCGGCATACTCATCGAACATTATGGAGGTGCATTCCCGGTTTGGCTAGCACCAGTTCAGGCTGTGCTCATCCCAATTGCAGACCGCCATCTTGAATATGCTGACACGGTGGCTGCTAAACTGAAAGAAGCTGGTATCAGGGTTAAGGTGGATGAGCGTAAAGAACGTATGAATGCAAAGATCCGTGATGCGCAGAAGCAGAAGATCCCATATATGCTGGTGGTCGGTGACCGCGAGATGGAAGATGGGCAGGTTGCGTTACGAAAGCGCGGTGGCGAGAACCCCGGTGCGATGCCGATGGCAGATTTCATCGCATTGGCAAAGGAAGAAATAGCACTAAAGGCCGCATAAGGACTGAGGAATACATACCGGAATCGCTGGAATAATCCCCCAGGTTCGTTGACGGTTTCGGTATGGTTATGGTATTATAATATGCATTCTGGAAACAGAACGGTTCGTTTAACAATAGAGAAGAAAAGCGAACAGAGGAGAAGACAATAAGTAGTAAAAATAGGTATAGAGTAAATGAAGGTATCAGGGCGCAAAAAATCCGTCTGGTAGATGAGACGGGTGAAAACGTGGGTATTGTATCCCGCGCAGATGCCTTGCAAAGAGCTGAGGACGCCGGTTTCGATCTGGTTGAAATTGCTCCAAACGCTGAGCCACCAGTTTGTCGTATTATGAACTTTGGCAAGTTCCGTTACGAAAAAGAGAAAAAGGAACGCGAAGCTCGAAAGGCTCAAACGAAAGTTGAGATGAAGGAAATCCGTCTGCGACCAAAGACGAATGAGCATCACAGAGGCTTTAAAGTCCGTGATGCACGGAGATGGTTGCAGTCGGGCAAGAAGGTGAGGGTGACGATCCGGTTTCGTGGTCGTGAGATCACTTATCCGGAACTTGCCCTTGAAGATCTTCGGGAGATTGCTGAAGAGCTATCAGATGTCGGCGATATTGAACAAGCCCCCAATATGGAAGGGCGCTCAATGTTCATGATGCTGGTACCGAAGAAGTAGGTTTATAAGCCTTCATCAATCGATAATAATTTAGTAGGTTTATGACCTACGGTTGAGGCAAGACTATACAGCCGTAGGATTTTCATGAGAGGAGTTTGATCGTGGCTCGCAAAAAGAGAAAAGGCAAGTACAAGATGAAGACTCATAAGGCGACCTCCAAACGCTTTCGCATGACTGGGTCGGGCAAGATTGTGCGCACCAAGGTTGGTAAAGGCCACTTGCGCCGCAATACGTCCAAGCGGACGAAGTATTTGCTTGATGAAATGATCCCAGTTAAGGCGAAGGGTCTTATCAAGCACATTAAACGTTTGGCACCTTATATGAGCAAGAAGAGTTAACCATTCAATACCGATTTATTATTTTTATTGATTGCGGCTGCTGGGTGTAAACAACTGGATGAGAAATCTGACGCCCAGGGGTTCGCAGAGGAGTAAGAAATGGCAAGAGTAAAAAGTGGGCCTTACCGCCGAAGACGGCACAAAAGGCTGCTTAAGCACAATGAAGGCTACGCAGGAACACGAAATAATCTGTTTCGGCGTGCAAACGAAGCTTTTTTAAAGAGTCAGTGGTATGCTTACCGCGACCGCCGCAACCGTAAACGTGATTTGCGCAAGCTATGGATCACACGCATCAATGCGGCAGCACGTCAAAATGGCATTAGCTATAGCAAATTGATTTTTGCGATGAAAAACGCTGATATCAATTTGAATCGCAAGATTCTGGCTGATATTGCTGTGCGTGATCCGCAAGCGTTCACGGCAGTTGTAGAGAAAGCCACTGCGAAAAAATAAAATATTATTAAATCCAGTAAGCTTAGCACCCCGTTTGTAAATGGGGTGCTTTTTTATTTAAAGATGAAATAAGCTGCGTCTTAGACGCAGCTTATAAGCCATGCAGGACCGTAGAATTTACTATCAGTCAATTACTAGAGGGAAAGTTCGGTATCAAAGTATCTTCACCGGGAGGATCCTGTTGTTGGGACTGTGAAACGCAGCAAGCTGTTATTTGAGGCATCGCTTACCCATACGTGATCCTGTGCATCCATAGCCAGCCCGCTTGAGATTCCAATTACGATAGCGTTATCAAAGCCGCCCCAAATATTGACGAAGTTGCTCTGGGTGTCGAATTGGAGTATGCGTCCAGTATCAGGGTCGCTGATGAATATCTTCCCGGTGCTGTTGATTGCCAGGAAAGGTTTATTATCCAAAGTTTGGCTGTTCCATACATCGACTTCCCATGAAAGTATGTTGGTGTAGTTCATGTAGTCGGGGTCTGGTGCCATGATCTGGATGCGGTTGTTCCATGTGTCTGCAATATAGACATGGCCTATATTGTCAACTGCGATGCCTACCGGTTCGTCGAATTGACCAGGTAGCAAACCAAGTCCGCCGAAATGAGTGATGTACTTGCCGTTGCTGTCAAAGATCACAACGCGCTGTTTGCCGGTGTCGGTGACGTAAACACGACCCATGAAGTCTACCGCAATACCGCGTGGGCCCCAGAATGAATCGGGTGCTTGGGTATCGCCAAACTCATTCCACATCGTGATGAACTGTCCATCGGGAGTGAATTTCTGGATGCGATGATTCCAGGTATCTGCGACAAAGACATTGCCATCCGGGCTGACCGCGATACCCCAAGGTTCATTAAAAGTCCCTTCGGGTGCGTTACCTGAAAGAATGTCAGCATAGGTTCCCCATTCATGCAGCAGCGCGCCGTTCTCACTGAGGTGGATGATGCGGTGATTGCGGGAATCGGCTATGTAGAGACTTCCGTCTGGAGCGATGGCAATACCACGCGGCGCAGAGAAAGCTAAACCATCTGCGGAGGTGATCACTATGTCGGCATCCAAACTGATAGTGCCCGCTTCGTAGGGATCAACCTTGGGTTCTTCTGGAACAGGAGCCAAGCCGTATTCCCAGATTTGGGCAGCAATATCTTTGCGGATGTACATGCGCATTGTGTCAACTGGTGACCAATTTGTAAGAGTCAGGTTGGTCCTTCCCGTAACCTGGGAATAAAGTGTGTAATCGCGGTTGAACCAGATATTCCAAAGCGCTGTGCGCATATTGGGATCTTTGATCGCATCGAAGATGCGCTGGAAGGTTAGATTGCTATAGTCTTCCATCGGCCACCACATGCGTTTGTAGTCAAAGCGGTAATAGTTCTTCGAGACCACAGGCTCAATCTTGGCGAAGTTATCATTCCCGACCAGGATAATGGGTGCATTGCGCAGGTCTTTGGTGGGTGTATCATTATACCAACGGCGGTTGGGGTAGTCACGGAAGTACCACCAGTAAGGATATAGGCAATCATTATCATAGGCTACAACGATATCTTTACCACCCGTTAGGCGTGAAGATATCTCCTCGATTTGCTCAAGGATGTCTTTGGGGTCGCGCGAGGCATGCGCATAGACAAGGAATTCTTGGGCGGTATCGTAAAGGATGTAGCTGGCACGGAAAGAAGTACGGAAGGTGATCACACCCAGAATAAGAAAACCGGACAGGAGAAGCAAGCGCCAGAAACTGCGGAATGACCAATCTTTTAACAAAATCAATAAACCGACTGCGCTACCGATCGATGCCAATAAAGCCAATAAGAAAGTGCTGGTTGCTCTGAGTTGATCCAATTCCTTACCCTGGAAGGGGGGATTGATACCAAGCAAGGAGCCAAACATACTGCTCAAGGCAAGAATGAAAAGTAAGCCAAGAGTGAAAACGAGAAAACCTTTTTTCTTGACAATTTCATGCCATGGGGTGGTTTCAAGGAGATATCCTACTCCCCAGGCGGAACATAAAATCAGGGGCATAGCGATATGCGTCGTCAGCCAGGGCATACGTTCACCAGCAAGGCTGAAGGCGGTCAAACTAATCAAGGACCAGAAAAACAGCAAGAGTAAAATAGGCACTGGTCGCAGCTCACCGGTGTTATCCGGCGGGTCAGAAAAGAAGCGTTTTTTCTGTGGTAGGCTTGTTTCTTCCAGTTTGTTTTCTTCCTTTTTGGTATCGGTTTGAATAAGGGTAGGTGCGTTTTCTGCTGTAAGTTCTGGAATATCTTCTGTATCAGATTTGGTAACGGTTTGGGATTCTGGTGCTTCAAAAGGGTGATTGGCTTTGCTGATGAAGAGTCCTTTTGCAATACCGATGATCAGTGCCATAATTGTCCCAATAGCGGGAAGGAATTCATACAGCGGTACCTGAACGAGTGCATAATAATACAAAGGTTGACTACCGCGCTGGACACTTTGCTGTGCCATCCAATATCCCAATGCTCCCATCATACCCGCGAAAAAACCGTCTCCCTGAGTGAATATGGTTGTGTAAAAGACTGTAAAGATGCTCCAGAAGATGGCAGCGCATTGAAGCCATACCCGCCGATTCCATAAAAGGCCTATTGTTATTGAGAGCAGTGCCATCGGTACCACGAAAAGAGTTGCACGCAGTATACCTGCTTGGGTGTAATCTAAAGGATTGAAACCTGCTATCTTCATCGGAAGGGCACTCAGTAGTGGGAGAATTAGGC
>JAUXFJ010000102.1 GCA_030620065.1 Anaerolineaceae bacterium | reverse complement strand
GGGAGCGCGCGTCAATCGCACTGACGAGGTCGAGGGTTCGAGTCCCTCCAGGTCCACTGGGTAAAAAGAATGGGCCCATGGCGCAGCTGGGAGCGCGCCTCAATGGCATTGAGGAGGTCGAGGGTTCGAGTCCCTCTGGGTCCACTAAAAGCGACGGCAGGAGTAATATGCTATCCGCCAGAAAGCCAGGAAATTTTGATGAAATCCAGGCACTGTGCAAGCGGAGCACAAAAAGCAGAACTCGCCTGCTAGACCAAAACGGTTGCGCTGAAAGGGTGAAAAACAAGTAGCTCTTTCCGGGAAAGCCCGTTATAGCTCACTGAGGTGGCCAATAAATAGGCAACCAGGGTGGTACCGCGGAGAAACCTTCGTCCCTGATGACGGAGGCATTTTTTTATAAAAGAGGATATATGCCAGAAAAAATTGAAAAATACATACCATCAAAGATAGAAAAAAAATGGCAAAAAAAGTGGGAGCGTGACGGGCTCTACAATGCAGATATTGATCATAAAAAGAAAAAATATTACGCATTAACAATGCTGCCATATCCTTCTGGAAACCTCCATATTGGTCACTGGTACGCGATGACACCTTCAGATGCGCGGGCACGCTATCTACGCATGAAGGGTTATAACGTTCTGTTTCCTATGGGGTTTGATGCTTTTGGTCTGCCAGCCGAGAATGCAGCTATAAAACGCAACATTCACCCAAAAAAATGGACGTATGCGAATATTGAGCATATGCGTGAGCAGCTTCGGACTATGGGTACAATGTTTGATTGGCGCCGGGAGGCGGTTTCTTGTGACCCTGAATATTACCGATGGACACAGTGGTTTTTTGCGCAATTATTTAAAAATGATATGACTTATCGGAAGATGTCCCCGGTTGATTGGTGCCCACAGTGCAACACGACATTAGCGCGCGAACAGGTTTGGGGAGATGACCGACATTGTGAGCGATGCGATACGCCGGTTATCAAAAAGAAACTGGCACAGTGGTTTTTTAGAATAACCAATTATGCTGATGAACTGCTTGATTTCAGTCAGATCGATTGGCCGAACCGTGTGCGGTTGCTGCAGACAAACTGGATTGGCAAGTCAAAAGGCGCATCTGTTGTCTTTAAAACTGAAGATGGCGATCCAATGGAAGTATTCACCACTCGCCCTGACACACTGTGGGGCGCGACTTTTATGGTCTTAGCGCCTGAACACCCGCTTGTAGACAAATTAACCACCATTGAGAAAAAAGCAGGAGTTGATGCGTATATTAGGGAAGCTATACTCCAGACCGAGATCCAACGGGAAGCAACTGATAAAGAAAAAACTGGAGTCTTTACAGGAGGCTACGCGGTAAATCCGGTTAATGGTGAAAAGATCCCGGTATGGGTTGCGGATTACGTACTGATGACCTATGGTACTGGCGCTATCATGGGCGTGCCTGCTCATGACAAGCGTGACTTTGCGTTTGCTCGTAAATTTGGCATCGAGGTGCGTGTTGTTATCCAGCCGGACGATATGCCCGATCTTGACGGAGCGACAATGCCAGAAGCCGTGCCTGCTAATGGCACGATGGTCAATTCTGGACCATTGAACGGTACACCAGCTGGGGAAACGATAGAACGTGCAATTGCGTTCATAGAGGAAAAAAGTGTAGGAAAAGCAGCGGTTACCTACCGCATCCGAGATTGGTTAATTTCACGCCAGCGCTACTGGGGCGCGCCAATCCCAATTATTTATTGTGAAAAATGCGGCGCAGTTCCAGTTCCAGATGAGCAATTGCCGGTGCTTCTTCCGGATGATGTGGAATGGAAACCAACTGGTGAAAGTCCACTAAAATTGCACCCCACCTGGCGATTTACCACCTGTCCGGTGTGTGGTGGTAAGGCGGAACGTGAAACTGATACGATGGATACTTTTATGTGTTCCTCGTGGTACCACCTTCGTTATCTAAGCCCGCAGTGTGATACAGGGCCGTTTGACCAGAAGGAATATGATTATTGGATGCCGGTGGATACTTATACTGGTGGAACAGAACATGCTACTATGCACCTGATTTATACACGCTTTTTCCAGAAAGCGTTTCGGGATATCGGTGTTCTTAAAGGTGATGAACCAATGCTGCAATTCCGCAGCCAAGGACAGATACTTGGCCCTGATGGGCAGCGTATGAGCAAGTCACGCGGGAATGTTGTTGATCCAGATGAACAGGTAAAGAATTTTGGGGCTGACACTGTTCGTGCATTCCTTTGCTTTGGCTACCGATGGCAAGATGGTGGCCCGTGGGATGGTGGAAATATTCAGGGCTCATTCCGCTGGTTGATACGTGTTTGGGCTGCTTTCTTAGAAACTGGCAAAAAGGGAAACAATACAGAGAAAATAGAAAAAAGTATTCGCCGCAAACTTCACCAGACTTTGCGTAATGTAACGCGTGATTTTGAGCAATTCGAGTTTAATACGATTATTTCTGGATTGATGGAACTGATCAATGACATGATTGTGTTCAAAGAAGCAGGTGGCTGGAATACTGATGTTTGGAATGAGGCAGTGGATGTGTACCTGCGTATGATGGCACCTATCACTCCTCACATAGCAGAAGAGCTATGGGCTCAGCTGGGAAAACCTTACTCAATTCATCAGCAGGACTGGCCTCAGGTGGATGAAGATGCTACCATCGAAGAGATATTTACGTTGGTTTTACAGGTAAACGGCAAGGTACGTGATAAGGTGAAAGTAAAGGTTGAAATCAGCGAGGAAAAAGCAAAAGAGATGGCGCTTGCCAGTGAACATGTGCAAAAATTTTTAGGAGGTAGACAACCCCGAAAGGTGATCTATGTATCTGGACGGTTGGTAAACATCGTTGTCTAGATAATAGATTATTTTGATTTAAAAATCCGCGGAATACTTCCGCGGATTTTTTTTACACCATTTTTACATCCATAAAATAAGTAGTTTACATCTATCAATTATTCTATAAACAGTAACCAATATCAAAAGGAGAAATAATGTTTACGAAAAAAAAGAATGGATTGAAAATGTGGATGAGTGTTTTGTTAGCAGGTGGATTGTTGTTTGGTGGAACGATTGCCCCGGTTTTTGCGGCAGTTGAAGAATATCCAGCAACTGCTCCTCAACCGACAATCACTGGAGATGGTGTAAAGCACTTCTTTGAAGGTGTCCTGATGCGCACATTTCGTTACCAGGAGAGCATGACAGTATTTATTGGCGCAGCATTGGAGGATGCTAACGGTTCAATGTCACGTGCAGAAGAGCGTATTGACAAGCTTCTTGAAGAAGGAAAGGATGTTGCTGAATTAGAAGAAGCGATTTCTCAGTTTGAAATTCTCATTGAGAAAGCGGAAAATGCATACAGTGCTGCACAGAGCTTAGTGGACTTGCATAGTGGATTTAATGACCAGGGTAGAGTAGAAGACTTGGAAAAAGCACGGGAGACGATCAATGCAATCGAGCCTTACCTGTCAACGGCCCGAAAAAATATTATTGAAGCAGTACGTGTTGTTTACGAAGCTGTTAAAGCATATCAAGATAGCTAATGAGATATAAATGATATTGAGAGAGAGGTGTTAGCCCTCTCTCTTTGTTTTTAAGTGATAGAGTAACCTCCTACAGGGCAGCCAAGTGTAAAAATCCGAGAGGAAATGGAGGCTTGCTGATAAGCCGATTGCATAGCATCACCGACTGCTTTCGCGAGTTTTTGAGTTGTGAATGCGATCACGCTTGGTCCTGCACCTGATAAGCTCGAACCAAAAGCACCCGCCAGAAGTGCGGTTTGCATGGCATATTCCGCGCCTGGGAGGAGTGGTAGGCGGTACACTTGGTGCAGCTTATCTTTCATAGTTTCTCTTAAAGATTCGTAATTCCCATCCTGAAAAATCTGCATCAGTTCAGCTGTGCGGCTGATGTTATGGACTGCGTCCTCAAAACGGACTTTTTCAGGAAGCACTTCACGGGCTGCTTTTGTGGAAAGTGAATATTCTGGAATGGCAACTACAGCGGTTATAGGCTGTATCTCTAGATGAGTGATATGCAAGGAATCGTTTTCTGGCCTAACCAGGACGAGGTCACCAAAAAGACAGGCAGCTGCGTTATCAGCATGACCTTCGATTTGTGCTGCGGTCTGCAGGAGTTCATGATTGTTAATATTGATATCCAATATTCTTTTTGCCCCGACTAATCCACAAATTACAGCACTTGCGCTGGAGCCCAGCCCCGAAGCTACTGGGATATTATTTCGGCAATAAATGTGCAGGTTCTCTGGAAGCGATTTACCGGATATGTTTGCCAATTGGTTTGCTGATTGAAAGATGAGATTTGTTTCATCTTCTGGGAGTATGCTTTTGCCTTCTCCTTCGATAGCGATGGGTGATTGTGCATCGATGAGGGAGAAAGTGACTGTATTCCAAAGGTCAAGCGCCAATCCCAGGCAATCAAACCCTGGCCCGAGATTTGCAGTTGTTGCCGGAATATGAACCACAAAGGAGTTTTCATCCATGCAGAATCTCTTTTTCAAGAGTCATCAGGTCGGGTGGAAGGATCTTGGGCTGTTTGAATTTTGCTGCTATGATATCAGGGTCTTTAAGCCCATGCCCGGTGCAAACCGCGACTACCTGTTTCCCTTCTAAATCAATGGTGCCGTCATTGATTTTATTTTTTAACCCCGCTATACCAGCTGCAGAAGCCGGTTCTACCCAGATACCAGATGCAGCCAGGAGGTCCTGAGCGGCAAGTATCTCCTCATCCGTTGCGCTGACGATCATGCCGTTTGAAACCTGGGCTGCCGAAAGCGCTTCTTCTCCACGCGCGGGCTTACCGATGCGGATGGCAGTCGCGACTGTTTCCGGTTTTTCGATGGGATAACCGAGCACGAGGGGAGCAGCTCCAGCGGCTTGTACACCCAGCACTTGAGGTAGGCGGGTATTTTTGAGCGTGTTGTACTGTGTGAATCCCATCCAATAGGAAGTAATATTTCCCGCATTACCTACCGGCAGAGCGAGCCAATCTGGGGCTTCACCGAGCGCGTCACAGATCTCGAAAGCAGCAGTTTTTTGCCCCTGCAGACGAAACGGGTTAAGGGAATTTACCAATGCAATAGGGTGTTTTTCAGATAATTTAATCACTAGTGTGAGGGCATCATCAAAAGAGCCATCGATCTGGATGACATCTGCTCCGTAAGCGATTGCGCCAGCTAATTTTCCAGCAGCTACTTTTCCTGCTGGTATTATGACAACCGCGCGCATGTCAGCCCGGGCTGCGTATGCTGCCGCTGAAGCGGCGGTATTACCAGTGGATGCGCAGATCACGGCCTTCGCTCCGCTATGTGCAGCTTCGCTAACCGCTGTTGTCATACCGCGGTCTTTAAAAGATCCTGTGGGATTCAATCCTTCAAATTTGATGAAAAGATCAAAGCTCGCCCCCAATGCTTTTGCGACCGCGGGCGCGGGAATAAGTGGTGTATTGCCTTCGGCAAGAGATATCGCCTTGATATTTTGCGGAATATCAAGCAGGCCTTTGTATCGGTGGATGATTCCATGATATACCATAGCATTATTACTCCAAATATTGATAATAATTATCTATCTTCTAATAATACCTTGCGGATCGCTGGTTCTGGAATGCCGCCTTCACGCAGTACTTTGACAGGAGAAAGCATACAGTCAATCACTGTTGAGGGGATACCACCTACGCAAGTTCCCCCATCGATCAGAAGGTCAATTCTGTCGCTGAGCTCATCGAGTACTTCTTGCGCGCTTGTTAAACTGGGATGGCCGGATATATTTGCGGAAGTGGCTGCCAGAGGGCCGCAGGCTTGCATGAGCGATCGAAGCCAATCGTGATCTGGCATACGAATGCCAACTGTTGGATAGCTTGTCAGCTCAAAAGGAAGATCGGGGTGCTTGTTAATGACCAAGGTGAGTGCTCCAGGCCAGAAATGTTGAGAAAGTATATTTGCGGAAGATGAAAAACTGTCGGTAATACTGGAAATTTGTTCCAATGTTCCGATAAGCACAGGGATGGCTTTAATAAGTTCGCGTTCTTTAATAGCATATAATCGCTGGATACTTTCTCGCTTGTTAACAAGGCAGGCTATACCATATACAGTATCGGTTGGTATCGCGATCACACCACCAGCTTGAAGAACTTCG
>JAUXFJ010000165.1 GCA_030620065.1 Anaerolineaceae bacterium | reverse complement strand
GCAGGGAAATACCGGTTCCCGGTCCGCCTCCATAAGGGTTTTTAGGCATAGTCATTGTTTATACTCCTTTATTACTTGAATTTACGTTCTTGGAATGGTTTACTCATCACCCGCGCCAAAGGCGGCTTTGAGTTTTTCTTCATCTTCCTTTGAGAGGGAAGAGCGCACGACATGGGCATCGAACTTGGAGAGTTCATCCACAACCTTGTCTTCGGTCCATTGCTCGATCATCAGTAACAATGCTGACCCACCGGGTTCTACCTTAGCACCGACTTCTTCGATGAAATCATCATCAATGCCATAGTCAGAAAGTTTGCCAGAGAGCGCGCCGGTAACCGCGCCAATTGCCAAACCCAACCAGGGTGCCCAGAACAGCAGACCAATGAACATGCCCCAGAAAGCGCCACCCAGGGCGCCTGCGCCAACCAGGTTGTTGGCCTGTTTTACTTTCACTTTGCCATCCAGTTTGCGGATCACTGTGGCCGCGTCAGATACCTTGATCAATTGCTGTTTTTACAGCAGCTTTACAGCGCCGCCCATTTCAGAAGCGCCCTTGTCATTATCAAATGCAAATACAATTAATTCACTCATAGATTTCTTTTTATTTTGTTATCTTTCTATTTCTATCGAAATTAAATCGTGGATCGTTGATCTTAAACTTTCTGGCGCACCTCCAATTAACAAGTATGCATCTGCTCCATAATGACGGGCAAGTTGCTTTTGATCTGTCCGGTTGCCCAGCAAAATCACTTTTGAGCCTAGATCACTGTTCTTGATATCCTTGAGAACATTTTCTATTGGATGATCACATATCCCCCATTCCAACAAAATAAGTGCGGGGCTTTCAGCTTCAATTAACCCAAGCGTACTTTCCGGTGTAGTGGATGTCCCAACTACATTCAGATATGGTTCATCCCGCAGTAGCAAATCAAGGGATAAGCGTAGATCAGCGTCTCTCACTGCAATGATTACATTCGTTTTTGCTTTTTTCATCAGATATCTGACCCTGGTTTACCTAATAGTCTTTTTGTAATACGAGAAAACAGGGATGGTTTGTAGTATATATAAAATATACCTTGAAGATGTTTCCAGCGGAATTACTGATTGTCTATAGTTGATTTTGCATCTGTAGGTGTTTTGATACTGCCAAATGTTAGTGTTATGCAATAAACATTTGTGAACTCACTATAAAAAATCCATCCCCACCAGATTTGGCAGGGATGGATATTTCATCGAACTGTAGAAGTGAAAATCTCCTCTTTTTTCTCTGATACCAAATTGTATTTCAAAGCCAAAGTAGCCGCTTCTGTGCGATTCCCCACGCCCAGCTTGGCAAGCACATGGCTAACATACACTCGCACTGTCCCATCACTAAGAGATAATTGTTTCGCAATTTCCTTGTTCGTCATCCCCTCTACTAATAAGGCCAGCACCTGGCGTTCTCGATCTGTCAGATTGGCACCCAATTGCGTTGTCTTTTGAGATGCCTTTAGCAGCACTTGAGCGGCTGTAGCTTCAATGGTTGATTGCCCTTGGTGTGCAGAACGGATCGTCTCAGCCAGTTTATCTGCACTGACATTTTTCAGCAGATATCCGATCGCCCCAGATTGAATCGCGCGCACAACCAGGTCTTCCTCCACAAAACTGGTCAGGGCAATCACTTTTATATCCGGGTAGCTTTCTAAGATCCTTCCTATAGATACAGGGCCATCTTGCTCTGGCATGACCATGTCCATCAAGATCACATCCGGCTGCTCTTTTTGGCAAAGTCTAAGGGCTTTCTCACCACCATCGGCCACAGCAATCACCTGGATATCATCGAAGGTTGAGATGAGCAGGTTCAGCCCGTCTCTGACGAGGATATGATCGTCTACGATCATCACCTTGATGATTTCTTCTGTCATATTTTTTCCTCTGGCTATCCAGACCAGAACAACGTTATATGGGTTCCGTGGTTGGGGGTGCTTTCCACCCTCAAATCTCCACCGATCTCTTCCACGCGTTCGCGCATAATTTTCAAACCTAATTTCTCAGAATTAACCGCATCAAGATCGAATCCGCGGCCATTATCATGGATGGTGAGTCTACATTCATTTGGACCAGATTGCAATACCGCATTTACCTGGGTTGCATATGCATGTTTGGCGATATTGTTGAAGGATTCTTGGGTCACGCGATAGAAAGCGATCTTCACTTCTTCAGGTATCTGCGCATCACCCTCAATAGTGATATCTACAGGGATGCGGATACGACCTGTAAGCACATCACACAGTTGCTGTACCAGGATGCAAAGCTTGGTATCCCGAAGGGCCTTTGGGTGAAACTCAAATAATAAATTACGCATTTCGGCCAAAGCACCCAGCGTCATCTGCCGTAAATGAACGGCCCTTCTCCTGGCTTCTCCCGGATCACGGTCCAATAATCGCGGCAAAGCCTCCGCTACGATGCTTACGGAATACATCGTTTGTGTCACCGAGTCGTGTAATTCGCGCGCGATGCGAACCCGTTCTTCGGCAACGGCTCTATCTTGCACGTCGGTGATATCATGAGCATAAATGGCCAACTGGCTTACCTGTCCATCTTCATCAAATATTGGATATATTTGGTTTCTGAACCGCATTCCTTCGCGATTGTCCTCAAATTGAACCGGCGTACCTGATTTGGCAACTTCTTCTGCTCTCGCTCTGCGTGCCTGGGACAGGTCAGCAGGAAAGAAATCCAAAACATTTTGTCCAATCAGCGTTTCTGTCATTCCCCCCATGGTATTCGCTGCGGCCTGGTTCAGGGCCACAATACTTCCATCTGGCTTGGTTAACATGGCTATATCAATGGATGCATTCAATAGTGCCCGAGATGTGGCTTCACTTTCGCGTAATAGTTTCTCGGCCTGCTTCTGCTCTGTGATATCCAGGGCGATACCATCCCAAATCCTGGTTCCATCCGGCAGAACAGATGGTTTGGAGTGATAACGAGACCAGCGAATCTCCCCACTCCGCAAACGGAAACGACCCTCCCAATCAAATCGATCTAAATTCTTTACCGATTCTTCTTCAGCAAGTATCACTGCTTTCAGGTCTTCGGGCAGCATCATTCCATAAAGAATGTTGATATCTTGCATGACTTCTTCCACCGTTACGCCATATAATCGTTCAAATCCCTTGCTGATATATGAAACGGAACGATGCCCATCCTGTGTATGAACGAGGCGGTAGACCATGCCTTTTGGCAGGTTGTCGCCGATCTGCCGCAATTGAGCTTCTCTCTCTTTGAGTGTCTCTTCTAACTGTTTGCGCTCAGTAATATCGCGGACGATCCCCAATAAATAGAGTGGCTGACCATCCAAACCTTTAACCAGCGAAAGGTTTGCCTCACCAATGAAGATGCTGCCATCTTTTCTCTTGATCCTACGTTCGGTTATCGGAAGCACCTGTCCACGGCTCACCTTTTCTGTGCGCTTAAATGCTTGCGACCTCTCCTCTGGTAAGAAGAAATCATATACACACACACCGATCAGATCATCAATTTCATATCCAAGCATATCGGCCAGATGTTGATTGGCTTCTATTATCACATGATCCAAACTAATGAGAGTGATTCCATCTCGACTTTGAGTAAATAGAAAACGATAACGTTCTTGATTCTCTTCTATAGCTCTTTCGATTTGCTTATGCTCGGAGTTTTCACGCAGTAATCGCTTAGTCTGTCTGTGTCTGGCGCGCTCACTTGCCAGCTCCGTTAAAACCCGATCCAACTCGGCTTCTTTTTCTTCTAACTTTCTCATTAATGTTGAAGGCTTTGTATTCGGGTTCATAATAATTGTATTCCAATGATCAGATTATAAATTCAGGACTCATAATTATGGAAAAACGATGGAGCTTAACAGAAGGTGATAAGGAGCCGATAAAGCTTGGTTTGGATGAGGGGGGCTGTGTCTCCATATCTTGCGGTCTAATCTCCTGGCTGGATTATACTATGATGAGCTTTTGTCCCACTTGTTTGGATCTAAGCAACCCACCACCGGCAGGTATGGGTACCTGCTCTACGCAGGTGTTTCGGATCTCCCTATCCGCCGAATCTTTGCGTAATCAACACACCATTCAAAAAACCTCCCGCGGGTTGAATTGGGCAGGTAAGGATTGAGGTATTGGGGTTCTTTTGAGATTTAGATTAAACGTGATAAAAACCCGCGGGAGGTTGGGAGCGCCAAGAGAGATCACGGTACGAACCCTTTTTGCGTTTCATGACTTGACAAAAACAAAAATACGCATTATTCTAGCACTAGAATAATATCTAGAGAAAAACCATGACCAATGCAGAGCTAGCCATCCTCAGTCTTATTGCAGAAGTTCCCAGTCATGGCTATGAGATCGAACAGACGATTGAAACACGCGGTATGCGCGAATGGACCGAGATCGGTTTT
>JAUXFJ010000142.1 GCA_030620065.1 Anaerolineaceae bacterium | reverse complement strand
TACGATCCGACTTTCCAATGGAATAAATTACCATGCGTGTTTTAGCTGTTGATCCGGGTGAAAAAAGAATAGGTCTGGCGATAAGCGATCCTACGGGAATGCTGGCGCGACCTCTGGCCATACTTCAGCACAAAGCACGTGCGATAGATGCGCAAGCGATAGTCCAGATTGCTGAAGAAAATTCATGTTCCCTGATAATTGTTGGACATGCACTTGATTCCGACGGACAGATTGGCTATCGTGCCCGAAAGTCAGGACGTCTGGCTGAAGAGCTAAGGAAATACACGAAGATAGATATTACCTTATGGGACGAGTCTGGGACAACAGTGACCGCAATTCAGCGGCGAATTGATTCTGGGGTTTCGAAAAAGAAGCGCAAGAAAGCGCTTGACGATTTGGCTGCAACAATTCTCCTTGAAGATTATCTAAGTTCAGAAACCTTTAGGGTGTTAGCAAAAGAGAAATCAGATGAACAAAAATAAGAAGGTCCTTTTATTAGCATTTATTGCCATTGTTTTTATTATCTCCGTCTTGCTCCTTTTTTGGTTTATTATCTACGTTCCAAATCAGGTAGCCAAGGAATTTGGATATCCAGTTAAGGGATTAAGTTTTTCTCAAAGCTTGACTTTCCCGCTTGAGCTGTTTAATGGCAAGGAAGAACTATTAAAACCAATGGGAGGGGGAGACGCGGAAACACAGTTTGAGATCTCAACAGGAGAATCGGTTTCCCTGGTATGTTTGCGTCTTGAACAAGAGGGATTAGTAAGTTCAGTAGAACTTTTCCGCATCTATTTGATCTATACTGGTCTAGATAGGCAAATTCAAACCGGCATTTTCACTCTGAGTCCTGCAATGAGCCAGGTAGAGATCGCTCAAGCCTTGATCGATCCATTATCACAAGATATCTTGTTCTCCATTTTACCCGGCTGGCGGATCGAAGAAATTGCTCAAACCTTACCAACTTCAGGTTTATCTATTAGTCCACAAGCGTTCATTGATATGGCATACAATCCTGCATCGAACATTGGCGTCCAGGTAAGCGATGATGGGCTCACGGCACTTGAGGGTTTCCTGTATCCTGATGCCTATCGCGTTCCACGCGAGATGGGCCTAGAGAAGCTTTTTGAGCTTGTATTGACTCGCTTTAACGAAGTCGTTGATCAAGATCTGCGTGATGCTTTTACGCGGCAGGGGCTATCGTTAGGTGAAGCTGTAACAATGGCTTCAATTATCGAGAGAGAAGCTGTTCTTGATGAGGAAAAACCTTTGATTGCTTCCGTGTTCCATAACCGATTATTGGATGGCATGCGTCTGGAAACAGATCCAACCATTCAATATGCCATAGCCTATTATGCGCCGCTTAATACTTGGTGGAAGTCGCCATTAGATGGAAACGATCTTCAGATTGAATCAGCTTATAACACTTACTTGAATTATGGGCTGCCGCCAGGACCAATTTCGAATCCGAGCCTTGCAGCGCTGCGCGCTGTGGCTTATCCAGCAGAGACACCCTATTATTTCTTCAGGGCGGCGTGTGATGGTTCTGGTCAGCATAATTTCGCTGTGACTTATGAAGAACATCTTGCCAACGAATGCCCGAAGAGTGATAATTGACGATAGGTTTGGATATATTAAGGAGACAAAATGGCGATTTTAGGTATTGATATTGGTGGATCGGGTATTAAGGGCGCGACAGTCGATGTTAATACTGGTGAGTTGGTTTCTGACCGGATTCGAATTCCTACGCCAAGGCCCTCGAAACCAAAACATGTCGGTTCTGTTGTCGCGGAAATAGTCAAACGTCTTAATTATCAGGGAATAATCGGTGCCGGGTTCCCGGCCGTAATAAAGAAGGGTATATCCTACAGCGCCGCAAATGTGCACAAAGACTGGAAAGGATTTAATGTTGAAGGACTAATTCATAAGGCGACAGGCTGTAACGCTTATGTGCTGAATGATGCTGATGCTGCCGGCTTAGCTGAGATGCGATTTGGCATTGGAAAAGAGCAATCTAAAGGGACAGTGCTTTTCTTGACTATAGGAACTGGGATAGGTTCTGCATTTTTCGTTAATGGGCAGCTTATGCCAAATTCTGAGTTGGGGCACTTGAAAATTAGAGGCAAAGATGCTGAACATCGCGCATCAGATGCTGTCAGGCAAATTAAGGACCTCTCATGGAAGGAGTGGAGTAAAAAGTTTGCAGAAGTTCTCAAGACCTATGAGGCCTTGTTCAATCCAGACTTGATCATTTTAGGCGGGGGGATCAGCAAGAAGTTCGACAAATATTCAAAGTTCATTGATATTAAAACAAAAATAGTGCCTGCCAGACTGGAAAACCTTGCCGGAATCATTGGTGCAGCAATGGCTGCAGTGGAAAACCTGGAATAAATTCAAATTAGCAACGGCATTGCCTGGCGTGAGCAAATAACGGTGCTGAAAAGATTAACTCTTTTTCGAAGGCATTTCTGTTTTGGATATTATATTAGCAAACAATATATGTACTGTTAAAGGGTTTCAAGATAGATGGTTGAAAGATCACAGTTATCTAATTGGCGTCATTATTCAGGTCTTGTGTTTGGAATTCTTTTTGTTTCAACTGCATCCATTATTACTCGTTTTGCACAGGAAGAAGCTTCAAGTCTAATTATCGCCGCCTATAGACTTACAATATCATCCATTATTCTCGGTGTGATCATATTGATCAAAGGTCCGAGACTACTGAGAACGTTTGATCGAAAAAAGATATGGCTATCTTTTCTTTCGGGGTTATTTCTTGCGCTTCACTTCGCTAGTTGGATCACGTCATTGGAATATACAACTGTTGCCAGCTCTGTGGTATTAGTGACAACAACACCCCTTTGGGTTGCTATCATGTCACCTTTTATTCTCAAGGAACCTCTTCGTAAGAATATCATGGTCGGGCTAGCTCTTTCCATGATGGGTGGGATATTAGTAGGTTTGAGTGATATTTGTCAATTTCAAAACAATACCCTTGAGTGTATATCCATATCTTCGATATTTTCAGGTAGAGCCCTATTGGGTGATGGCCTAGCATTGTTTGGTGCGTTTATGGCTGCTGGCTACATGATCATAGGACGGAAACTGCGAAGCACTACGGACACATTGCCGTATACTTTTATTGTATATGGGATTGCTGCTGTTATTATTGATGTCGTAGTGATTATTAAAGGGGAGAATTTATTTGATTATTCGAATATTACATTTGCCTGGTTCATTGTGCTTGCGCTTATACCACAATTGATGGGGCACTCTGTATTCAATTGGGCGTTGCGGTTTCTCCCTGCTTCTATTGTGTCGATTGCACTGCTGGGAGAACCTATTGGTTCAACTTTACTAGCGTATATTGTTTTGAACGAAATCCCAATGAATATAGAGTTAGGGGGCGCTATATTGATATTGCTTGGAATCGTTGTTGCATCACTGAAGAAGCGTCAGCCTAATGCGGTTTGATACGACCAGCAGTTTGAATATCTAAGGATTCACGCAGCTTTATTTTCGTTGATTTAGGCAAACGTCCGTAAAAATAGTTGGTTTCGTATAGGCGTTTCTTTAAGCCTGAGTTTATGGCAAATGGGGTCATGCGCCAGGTCCAATTGCCACTTGGTGTGCCTGGGAGGTTCATTCTTGCTTCACTATCCAGATTAAGCAAGTCTTGCATAGGCGCAATTACTTTACAAGCTACTGACTGCCATAAAGCTCGGATCATGGACCAGGCGATATCCTCACCAGACCTTGCTAAATAATGCCGGCAGAAATCTTTTTCATAATCAGCAGCTGAGTTATACCAACCACGGGTCGTATTATTATCATGCGTGCCTGTGTACGCGAAGCAATTTACCGGGTAATTGTGGGGAAGGAAGTCATCATCAGGACTGTCAGAGAATGCGAACTGAAGGATTTTCATTCCTGGGAGATCAAAAGCCTCTCTTAACTTTACAACCTCATCGGTGATCAAACCTAAATCTTCTGCAATGATAGGCAAGTTCCCCAGCTTCTCTTTAACGGCTTTGAAGAAATCCTGACCAGGCCCCTTTACCCAACGACCGGTTTCAGCAGTAGGACTACCAAAAGGGACTTCCCAATAAGCTTCAAAACCCCGAAAATGATCGATTCGCACAACATCTACCATCTGTAGGACCGCCTGGATTCGATCTAACCACCATTGATAGCCAGTATTTTTATGAATATCCCATCGATAAAGTGGATTCCCCCATAATTGGCCTGTAGAGGAAAAGTAATCAGGAGGTACTCCAGCGACAACGGTTGGCAGGCGTTCTTGATCAAGATAAAACAATTCCGGATTAGCCCAAACATCTGCGCTGTCAAAAGCTATCACAAATGGGACATCGCCAATAATCTTAATTTCAAGTTTTTCAGCATATGACTTTACCTCTTGCCATTGTCTAAAAAAGAGAAACTGTCTAAACATATGCTTTTCAATGTCATTTTGATGGTTTTTATTAAAGGCTGCTAGCGCTTTTGGCTCTCTTTTGCGGAGGTTCTCAGGCCAAAGGTTCCAAGCGACATAGTTATTCTGTTCCTTGATGGCCATAAATATTACAAAATCTGCCAGCCATGTAACATTTTTGGTTTTGAAGGCAGAAAATTCATCAATTAGCTTCTTGTCGCTTGTATTAATAAAATTAGCAAATGCCCGATCCAATATAGTGTTTTTCCAAATTATCACAGGGCCATAATCCACAAAGTCAGGTGGAAAATCTGGGCGATCTGCCAGATCATATTTTGTTAGGAGGCCTTCATTGAATAACATAGCTGGGCTGATGAGGAAGGGGTTTCCAGCGAAGGCTGAAAAACATTGGTAGGGAGAATCCCCATAACCGGTAGG
>JAUXFJ010000003.1 GCA_030620065.1 Anaerolineaceae bacterium | reverse complement strand
GTAAACCAATCTGTCCAGGGTGATCCTTTTGATTTCAATCGCAAACTTTGAATGATAATCACCAATCCAGATAATCCGAGAACGATGCAAATAATGAGTAGTGGTAAGAATATCCCAGAATCTTCTTCATAATCTGGATTAATTGGAGCTAGACCCGTCGGTGGTAAAGTGCCACTGATTTGAACAGTAAAACTGACCGTATTTGAGTTTATAGAAAATGTTACGCCACCATATTTGTGGGATAGGCGTGCATAATTTGTATAGGTTGCTGTTGTTGTTGCTGTCGTATTAACTTTAGTAACTATCGTGATCGTAGCGGACTGGTTGGGAGATAGCGAACCGACATTTACCGTCACTGTTCGAGTAGATGTGTTGACGGTGTAGGTCCCTTTCGTAGTGGATACACTGCTGATATTGAGAACTGAATTTATATTATCTGTGACCGTTACATCTACTGCGGGCGCCGACCCTGTATTACTTACTTTGATCGTAAATGTCAGTGTATTCCCCGGCTTAACAATCGATGCACTTGCCGCTTTGGTTATGCTCATATATGGCGTGATTGTGCCTGTTGCAGTCGGTGTTGGTGGTGTACCGGTAAAGGTAGGTGTCGCAGTTGGTGGTGTTCCTGTTATGGTCGGTGTCGCAGATGCGGTCGCTGTGGGGGGTGTACCTGTGATTGTTGGCGTGTTAGTGACTGTTTGAGTATTTGTCGCTGTAGGTGTATCTTCAGTCTGGTCGAAGGCAATTACGGTGAGAGATGTTGAATTCTGATCGTACTGGTATGCATAAGCATCTTCATCATATCCATAGAATAAACTTTTTAATTCTGCTGTTCCTGCTGAGACTACCTGAACCGTGTAGGTAATCTGGACCGTGCCGCCCGCTACACCATCAGGAAAATCCGACGGAGCAGGCCCGACACATTGCAGATAAGTCGGTGAATTCGGATCGTCATCCCATCCGCATGCATCTGCGTATGTTTTATTATTCATTCCTCCTGCAGGTGTGCTGTATTCGACATCGATGGATTGGACATTAAAAATATCGCTCGGAAAGTCTATGAAATTCACCAATTGCTGTTGATCAGGGACTGTGCTCTGCTGGAGAATATAAGTGTACGATTGACCAACAAGAACGCTCGTGGGTCCGGTAATTGATCCCAAATTTTCATTTATGTTTTGGTCTAGCTCCTGCACAAAAAGCTGCCTTGGAACCAGGGTTGAGACGGAAGCCAGACCATCCGCTGATGCGGTTACATGATACCGGCGCGCAGTTAGTTTTGCGGATTCGTCCCGATTTATGATTGCATTGAAATAAAAATCATGGCAGGTAGAGGGGGGAAGGATTGTGATGGATTGCGTATTATTACTTGATAAGCTTATATATGGGTTGCCGCTGTCCCACTCAAAATCCACCACCAAATTTGTTGCATCCGTATCTCCGGTATTGCAGACTCGTGCACCAACAGGGAATTGATTCGGACCAGTAAATACATCCTGTCTGTCTAACCCAATTACATTCCAGGTGATTGTAGTAATCGTAAGATTCCCAGCAGCTCTAGAATTGATATTAGGAGGAAGTAAGAGCCCAATTACTACGATTAATAGAGCCAGCACCAATGAATATACAGTGTATTTTTTGATTATTATAATAAATTCAGGTCTGACTCTAATGGCGTTCATATCTATATTATACACCCTGCAATAGAATGGACAATAATGTTAGTTTTGAGACAATGGCATGGAGGTTCAATAAACATAGTCATTATCTCAACCTGCGCATATCTCCTTCGCGAATTGTTATTTCAATCGAGTCGAGATATTCCAGGAAGGCCAGAGCATATTTCCGACTCGTCCGGAAGTGATCTCTAACTTCAGCCGCTGTTAGCTTATCAGTTTTAGCAAAGAGCTTGATAGGCTCCTGTACCATTCTGTCAAAATCTTCCTTGAGAAATACGACATCATTTGATACAACAATGAAATGTCCGAGATCGATTAGCGCTCTAAACACATCATCGCCGAGATGGGTCTGACATTCTTTGACCGAAGGTGGGGAATACGGATTTTTATGAAAACGTATGAGTAGATCATCAATATTACGTTGTTGTTCATCAGAGAATACAATTTCATGAGATGGTCTGAATATGATCGGTCCTAATTCCGCTAATTCACCGGTTTCGAGTGTTTTCCTCAAAAAAATATCAAATGATTCAGCGGATAATTTCCTGGCAGCTATCAAACGGCTTTTTAGCTCCTCTCGGGGAACACCTCGTTGAAGGGGATACGATCTATGAAAATCATCTACAATTTCGATGATCGTAGAATGGAGATTAAACCAATCTGCACTCGTGATTAAAATATCAGTGTCTTTAATGGGTTGGACGGTCTTTTTTATTTCTTTTGATATGAATTTTGTTTGTGGGGGTCGATTGGCAACTACGATTATCTCCTCTGACTTCTGTAAATCAGTGACTGCTGACATCACTTCATCTGGATTGATGCTGGTATGGTCGCTAATATCCTGCATTGAAGATGGACCAATCGATATTAAGGTTTGAATAATTACATCTTTGCTTGATCCCTCAGCGATCGCGCTAAAACGTTGCAGAGTTGACGGAGAATAGCGTTTATGCCGACCGGAAGGATGGGGGTCCAGGATTGTGCCTCCACCAAGCGTTTCTCCAGGGGATGGGCGCCTGAGAATGTATCTATCTCCACGGAGCGCTACAACTGGGCTTTTTGGCTCAAGCTGTAAATAACCTTCCATACCCTGTAATAATTCCCTCTCGCCCAGCAATCGTACACGAGTCACAACTTCTGAAGATCCAATAAAGAATTTTACTTCCGTATTGTGTCTTAACGGTTGGGATGCCTCTGGTAGTAGCTGAAAGCTGACATCTAAACGCTGAGTCGGACGATAGCTGTTTGGATGTGCGATTACATCACCACGGTGAATTTCATCAACAGAAATTCCTGCAATATTGATTGCAGTACGACTGCCAGGGACTGCGGTAGACGATTTTCGCTTATGACTTTCCAGACCACGAATTCTGGCGCGCATCCCATCAGGTAGCACTTCGATATCATCGCCAACTGAAAAACAGCCGTCAGAAAGCGTCCCTGTTACGATCGTTCCAAAGCCAGATATAGTAAATACCCGGTCCACTGGAAGCCGTGGTCGATGGAGGTCTGGACGAGACGGTCGTTGAACCAAACAATCACCAATTGCTTCTAACAAATCAGGTAAACCAGCGTGTGTTTTGCCTGACACACGAATAATTGGCGCGTCGCTCAGAACAGAGGAAGACAGGTAAATCCGAAGATCTTCCTCTACCAGCTCCAGCCACTCCTCATCAACAAGGTCGGTTTTTGTCAAAGCGACCACACCACCCTGTATTTGCAGGATATTCAAGATTGAGAGATGCTCACGAGTTTGGGGCATCACACCTTCATCGGCAGCAACAACGAATAAAGCAGCATCAATGCCCCCAACGCCAGCCAGCATATTCTCAATGAAATCACGATGACCTGGTACATCAACAATGCCAACATCTTCTCCATCCGGTAGGGTTAACCAGGCAAACCCTAAATCGATTGTCATTTCCCTTATTTGTTCTTCTTTTAGCCGATCAGGGTTGATACCAGTCAGTGCTTCAACCAACGTAGATTTCCCATGATCAACATGCCCAGCCGTACCAATTACGCGCATTGTGATGCTCTTTTTGATAGATTTAGCGAGAAGTTCCGATTAATTTTTCGTATTCCGTTACCCAATCATGGACTGCTGCTCGTAGTGATTGCAACCGCTTTTGAGATAGTTCCCTCACCTGCTGAAGCAGATCGGATACATCTTGAACCGAATCTTCTAAAAAGGTAAGTTTTTCTGATAAATTTTCAATCTGGCGGAGAATCTCACTGCGTTGTTCGTCCTGAGTGAGTGTATAGTTTGTCCATCTTTTCTGGTCGTCTGCTTTAAAAGTGACCCATTCCTGACGAAATCTTTCGTCTGATAAACGTTGGATCTCAGTAATCTCGCTTATTCTGCGTTCTAACTTCTGGGAAAGATCATCAATTGTTTGTTGGGTGCGTTTAAGCTCGCGATGGGTAGTTTCAAGTGATTGAAGATTATTCTCTACATCCTTGGTCTGTTGTTCAATCTGGTCGAATCGGTTTTGCCATTCTTTCCATTCTCGGTCTCGTTCTACCTGGCTAAGTGCCTGCCTCTCTAAAAATTTCTCTTGAGCCTCTCGTCTATCTGATTCGACAACAACTAATTCGTCAATTCGAGTTTCCAGTTTGTGAGCAGCGACATTATTTAATTCGATCTGACCGCGATGTTCGTCAACGCGTTTTCGAATCGAACTTACTTCTCCCTGTAAATCTGTCAGGCGTTTCCCATCCTGTCTGCGTCCATCATCGAGCAAGCGGATAGTGCGCGTGTATTCCTCTTCACTTCGGCGGATTTCGTCTAGTTTATTCCTGTTTTCATCGATTGAGCGAGAAAGGCGATTCTCTTCATCAATTCTGGCTTCGATCCTTTTCTGGATACCTGGAATTATATCCAATTCTCGCTGAATTTCGCCAATTGAGGAGTCGATCGCGCCGATCTCCGACCGTCGGATTTTTTCATTATCATCCTGAGCTTTTTGGATTTGTCTGTCTAATTCGTCAAAATATTTTTTTGTAGTAACACGCTCTTGTAGTATCGTGTCATCGAATTGATCTAACCTCGTTGTAATTGTAGATAAAAGATTTATTTCACTTGACAATTCATTTATTTGTGATGCAAGCGGTGAAGTGTTTTCCTCGAGCGAAATTAAACGCTCTTCCAAAGACCCTAATTTTGTCTTATCGCGACGTCTTTCGTCGTCAAGCCAATCTACCTGTTTGGCAATTTGCTCCATATCCATACGAATCTCTCCTTTGATATTGGCTGAAGATAGTAGGAAGATTTATGTTTAAGTACGAATAAAAAACCGGTTGATTATAGCATGTCTGAGTGATCCAGTTCAGGGACTCGATATACCGATAATACCAGTTATACCACCCACCGCTGAAAGAAATAAGTGTGGGAACAAACCAAATATTAATAATATTGCACAACCAATCAGCAGGAATGCTACTTGAGATCTACTTTCTGTAATTTCCATGGGGCGATCGGTATTATGGATTAAGATCGATAAGACCCTCAGTCCAGCAATAAGTAAGCCTGAAATACCTACCAACATGAGTAGTGCTATCGTTTGAGATTTCTCCATTATTACAGACCAAAGCGCTAACCGGATCGGAAATCCAGCAAATAATGGCAACCCTGCTAGAGAGAAAATAGCGACGATTACACTTATCGATGCAAAAGGCATCTTATAAGCGGCACTCCGTATGGATTGAAAATCCAGGTCACCAACATTCGATTTAATAATCACCAGGGCAAGTGCCCACAATCCTAATCCAACAAGTCGAGGAAGAAATTGTCCATAATATATACCAATTAGAGGATTGCTGATCACGATCTCTGTACCAGTAGAAGTAATTTCTGTGAAAGATCCGGGCTCAAGAATGCTAAGCGCAAGCAATGTATAACCAATCTCCATCAAGGCAGCAAATCCAAGCATTCGACCGAGATGTTTCTGGAATGCCGCCCAGATACCCCCAAAACCCACCATCAAAATCCCCATCAATCTGATTGCATTAAATGCAATGGGGGCGACACTTATCCAGCTGAATCGGATTATGAAGTTCAGCACAAAAAGTGAAACTGCTTGGGGAATCATGTACACGAGAAATGCGACGGTGTATGGATGGGCTTCCTGCGCCAGTAATGGGATCCAGCTGTGGAATGGAAATATAGCCATAAATAAGGCAAGTCCAATTCCTAACGTTGCAAGGATGCGCAGGACCAATTGCTGATCGATAATCTCTGTTTCAATACCGCTCAAGTACCATCCAGCGATAAGTATGAACGGCATTCCGAGTGTTTGAAAGGTTAAGAACCGCAGTACGCCACGGCTTGGTTTGGTATCCATGGGAACAAGAATTACAACACTCACTAACGCTGTGAGCACGATGAGTATTGCAGCGTATAAGAATGGTACAACTGAAATGGCTGCTGTCAGCAAAGCAGCCATACCTAAGCCGACAGGAACAAATGTATTTACCGATCTGGCTATCGTCGCAGCCCCAAACCAAAATGCTACACTGCTGAATATCAATAAAAGAGTCGCGCGGGTGCTTTCTTCAATTACGAAGCCCCGTCCGAGAATTACGAGTGTGTCTTGGATGGTGATCGTGGGAATATTGGGGATAATTCCGATTGTGTAAGTTTCACCAATATGCAGCAGCCAGGCGAGAAACGCAAGAAATATCGCAACGAAGAAACCCAGTAAATTAATTGTTTTCCTGTGCCTGCGAAAAAAAAACATTACCACTGCAGCTACTGCAGGAAAAATGATCCAGATTATCGGCGCGTTCAATCCTGCTCCTTAATTTTAGGGGCTATCAATAGATAAGATCCCGCCATGGCAATCCCGAGCGTTACGACAGCTAACAGACCTACGATCAATGTTGATTTCTCAATGACTGCGTATATTATTTCAAATCCAGATAAAATTATTAATAATCCAATAATGATCATCAAGGTTTGGTCTGTAAATCCCAGTTTTAAGAGTCCCATGCCAATCAAGATTGAACCACTCAATGCGTACACTAATTTAATCTCAGGAAGACCTTTACTAATCAGGGGAGCAAGATAAATAATGGCAAATATGACTAAACCCGCAGCGATGAGTTGAAACATGCTGCCTGATGCGATAAAATGCTTGAAGGGTTTGATGTGTTCTTTATGTTCCTTTTTTTGACGATCCCCTCTATGCTCTGATTGCGGTTGACTGGTGTTTGCAGCAGCTAGCCCAAGTACTGCCACTGCGATCCATCCAGCGACTAAGAAAGTTACTGCCAATTGAATAGACCAGTTCTGAGCGATAAGGATAAATGCTGCTGCATATTGAATTGCCAATAATATTAGACTGAACCGCCAGGTACTAATTAGCAGTAGACCAAGCGATGTAAGCGTTAATAATATCAATGTTGGGATGGATAGTAATTCTAAATCCATCATCGAACCTCTATGTTAGACATTTGTGATTAAGGAAATGATCAATGTCAGAAGAAGGATTGTCCAGAGGAGCGCACCTTTACCCTCTACAAGCCGGTCAATGAAATGGGTCAACTGTTCTCCAGTATAGAAAAAAAGCCTGGGGACGCGCTCAAGAGATAACTGGATTTGTTTCGTTTGTGTCAACGTTGGTTCTTTGGGAAGAATTTTCTGCCATCTCTTGCGGAAGTAGAATAAGGTGATAGCAAAGCCGCTGGCAACAAGACCAGGCCAGGAATTGATCAGCGATGGAAGCGGTTTTCCAAGTTGGTCAGAACTATAAAGGACCCAAAAAGCAATTACATACTGTGAAACTACTAAAATAAATAATCCCCAAGGGTAAATTACCCAAATCAGTCGTTCGATTCCAGATAGCGATGAGGATCCTGGTTGTATTGTTTGGCGCACACACCCGAAAATTAAAAATGCTTGTGGGATGATAAAAAGGTAGAAAATGTGTAAATCGCTACCTTCGTAAAAATTAACACCATACCAGTTAGAGGTTAAAGGGAGGGTAGTTATTCCTAAAACGCCAATCACAACGATCCATATTAACCTCTTGTCTCGTGCTGAATAGAAAGAAAGCATAGCACCGGCAAGAAGCAATGCAACACCCCAGGAAAGGCAGACATCGACCTGAGATCTGACTGCTGCGGCAATCATGAACATGGAGATTGAAATTATCCAGAATGGTTGTTGTGCTTGTTTTCCTGCTTGTGTGGACCATTTGATGCTGCTCAGAACCGCGATTAACAGTGAGATTCCAATAATCCATACGGTTCTCTCTGAATCCAGTCCTGCATTTGCGGCGCGGGTAAGCATCATTAAACCCGTGGCTGCTGGGATAAAACGAAATAATGCCTGCAGCTGCGGACGGGGAAACCCTAAGGTTATGGGGGGTAGATTTACAGGAATTACGCCAAGGCGGAGTACTGCAGCAATAATTAAATAAGTTGTTATATTGGGAGGCAGAGACGTCCAATCATAAGTGCGATTTACTGGTTCTGTAAACGCAACGGCTAAGATGATTGGAATGATGGCCAATATACGAGATGCAAAGGAAAGAATTATTCTCCCGTTTTTCGTCCCTTTTGAAGTTGTTGAAAGGCGGAACAACAATTCAAAAATATCTAGCGCTGTCCATGATAGTAGTAGAGTGATTAAATCTCCTGCGAAAACGGTAATCAACCCTATGCCGACAACCGTTATTGAGGAAATCCAAACCAACCAATGCGAATTATTTAACTCACGCTCGTTTATGTATTGTTTATTGCTCCTTGCAGCAGAAGTCAAGATAAATGATAGCAATATTGTACTCAGGCTTAATCCATAAGCCCAAGATACATCGTCAAGCAGAAGTTTGGGTGATGTTGGAAATATTTCCTGGGGTTTCCATTCAATCAGGGTTATTAGTGTCGGGATTTCGAACTGTGATAAAAGCAGTAACGTCCAGCTGAATACTGATGCCAGCACAGCGATCAGCCAAAAAAAAGGGAACTTCGGTCGCCAATAGTGCAAAATCAGCAAACATATTGGTGTAAATAATAAGATAAAAACAGGCAGGAATGAATACATATTTCTGAAAATTAAAATGTTGATCACCTGGGCGTTGGTGGTAGCCAGTTGAAGTCGTCAGCATCTTTTCCAAGCACACCACGCAATGGGAGTAAGGAGCCGTCTATTATGGAAACGAAGTAAATATCGCCACTGCTGTTTATCACAAGCGCTCCACTCAAATCTGGAGCCCAATATAATTGTTCGGCATAAATTGGGATAACGTAAGTAAAATTAATATTATTTTTTTCAATATCTAGGGAAAATATCGCAGGATACGATTCAACGTTTGATGGTTTAACACCAAAGTATAAAATTGGTGTTTGATCTTGTGGTTGTTTCATCCAATCAACAAAATAGACATCATTTTTTGAATTGTAATCCATGGGATTTTGAAAATCATCCGGGGTGAGAGAAATCGTTTCGATGTTTCGGATGAGGCCCTGATGGGTTGGGATAATCTCCCACATATCTATTTGGATCAGGTGCTCCGTTCCATTATCTTCGATGCGACCAACCACGAATACACCATTACTTAGCCAACTTGTATTTTCTGCTGAGGTCCCAGCTTGAAAAGTATGGGGTATTTCAACAATCTGTTCTCTACGTGTGTCAATTAGAGCGTACCAGCGTGCAGCGGATGCTGAAGGCGTTACAACTGCCAGTGCATATCGCCCTGTGGGGGACCATTCCAAATCACTGAAGGTTACCATGATTTCCGATGTTGCGCCTTCAGGGTCTGTATACTCCATCTTATTCGGTGATAACAATAATGGTGTTTCCCATTCCAGGTACGATAGCCAAATACCCCGTTGGTCACTCCAAAGGACCGCCCGGCTGTCATGAGACCAGGCAATCGGGTCACATGGGGTCATCAATTCCTCATGGCAAAAACCCAATTCAAGCATCTCATTTGTCCCGTCGGTACGGAGCACTTTGAGGCGCCCCCCATTTTTTTGAGGGTAAAAAGCGATCCATTTTCCGTCAGGTGATATTGAAATGCTGTAAAGCCTTGCTGTATTATCAATTAGTCTTTCAATCTGTTTTATATCAAAGTCTAACAGAGCAAGCTCAAATATCTCTATTCCATTAGCGACCATATTTTGTGTCCGCAGCAGTGCAACGTATCTTCCACTTTTATTTATCGAATATTCATATACGTTTTCACTGATTGGAACTACATAATTTGTCACATGATCCCAACGCATAAGGGAGTGTTCTGAGAGGTAAATCAATCCGCTGGACTCTTGCGGTGTCTCCATGCTGCTATAGATTGTAGGCGTTGATTGGATGCTCGTTGGTGAGATTGATGCAGTTTTTATCGGCGACGCAGTAGAGGAAGGTGCTGATGTTTTAGTGAGAGTTGGTTGAGTTGGCGAGTTGGATGGAATAGGTGTCGGTGAGAGTGTAGTCGTTAACGCATTTGTGCCCGTTGTTTGTGTTGCACCAGGTGTGGTTGTGATTGTTGGTGTGGCGCTGCAGGAAGATATTAGAGTACTCCATCCTAGAATTACGAATAAGCCAAAAAGGCTAAATCGAGACAGCTCTCTTTTGTGCATGTGCATCATAGGGTTTGGGCATGTGGCTGACGATGGAGAAATTTACCCATACCGGAATTTCCTAACCATTGATCACCATCAACAATTAAGGTCCCCCTCAAAAAAACCTTTTCAGGAAAACCAACAAGTTCCCAACCTTCAAAGAGATTATAATCTGTGCGGTGATGCGCATAGTCAACACCGTAAACTATTTTCCGGTCTGGGTTCCAAACCACGATATCTGCGTCAGATCCGGGGAGAATTGTACCTTTGCGAGGGTAGATGCCAAATATCTTCGCGGGATTTGTGCTGGTTAGCGCTACAAATTGATTTGGTGTAAGAATTCCCGTATTCACGCCGTATGACCAGATGATGGGCAGACGATCTCCGACAGTGGGAAGACCATTTGGTATTTTTGTGAAATCGTCCCGCCCTAGTTCCTTACCCGGTATCGCAATTTTTTCCCCTTCATAAGTGATAGGTTTCGTGCCATTGAAAAAAAATGGACAATGGTCCGTTCCAATGGTTTGGATTGTCCCATCGGATAGTCCATGCCATAGTCGCTCATTATCTTTTCGTGAACGCATCGGTGGTGAACAGATCCATTTCGAACCATCGGGTCGTTTCAGATGTTCTTCAGTAAAGAATAAATATTGGGGACAAGTTTCACCCATCACAGGGAGATCTTTTTGGCGTGCATATGCCAACTGATCTACTTCACCTGCTGCGTTCATATGGACGATGTATAAGGACGCATCTGCCTGAGCGGCAAGGGCAGCACCACGCAGGGTTGCATCGACCGCACCCCAGGCGGGACGGGTTCTGGCATGCCACTCTGGTGAAGTATGTCCTGACTGCAAGGCAATTTCTACCAAGATATCAATCACATCCCCATTTTCCGCATGCAGCATAGATAGCATTCCATTTTCTCTGGCGGTAAGCATGACTTTAAATATATCCCCATCTTGAAGTCTCAGACGATCGTTATATGCCATAAAAACTTTCACAGATGTGATCCCAACATCAGGGAGCGATGCGATTTCTTCAAGAATTTTCTGATCTAAACGGGTGATATTCATATGGAAGCTGTAATCAATTGCAGCCTTCGGAGCAGCCTTATCAGTCCACGCTTCAACGCTTTCCGAAAGTGTCGCCCGGTCGAGAGGGACGAAATCCATTACCGTGGTAGTTCCACCAAACGCGGCTGCTTTATGACCTGTATAATGATCGTCAGATGAGACAGTATCAAACATCGGCAGATCGAAATGTGTATGTGGGTCAACGCCCCCCGGCATGATCAGTTTGCCAGATGCATCAACAACGATAGCATCAACAGCTTCGATTTGGGTTTCTATTCTTTTAATTTTCTCATTCTCTATGAGGATGTCAGCATTGTATGTCTCGGAGGCTGTGATGATCGTGCCGGATTTAATAAGATAAGACATAATAAAAACCTAACAATTGTTATCCATTTCTTGCATTCCGAGTAATAATGCGAGCAGGTCAGGATCCAGATCTTCTTCCGATAATTCATCAGGAATATATGTCTGTGTTTGACTTGCTCTCTCTCGCAGAGCTTGCCAGAAGATTGGACGCTCTTCAGAAGCTAATAGTAAATCATCTACTGTGCTGGCATGGCGCAGGTGTTCCCCGGTGGTGTAAAAAAAAGTTATTCGACGCCATTTTTTAGCCAAGATGGGCTTGGGTAATCTGTCTATCGGACCAAGTTGGATTTTGAAATAATCCTGATTCGCGTGTTGATGTTCTGGCTCATCGCGAATTAATTCTGCCCGTGTGGTTAATTCATGCCCGCGTACGGGAGCATAGTATTGAATCCGCCATTTCTCTTCTCCAAATACGCTGGTCTGATAGAAGGCTAGGTAATCAACAGATATGATCTTAGGTGCTGACCGCAGGGGGATTCTGTACCAACCTAACACCCGGGCGATTTCAAAATCACGCAGGTTATTCATTATGACAACCAGTATTAAGTCGGAATTTTTAGGTAGCATTGTCATTTCAAAATTGAACTAAGTATTTTGAATTCAAGTCTACCACTACATTCATAAACTGCCAATCAGGGGATACGGAGATTGGCTTTGTTCTATTCAATCCTACCTATTCGATAGAAGTGAATAAATGGCCAGGGTTATCCACGTTTTTTTGTTGTTTATGCCTGTCTATAAACCCAGCTGTACCAAAATTCGGGAGTAAAAATGAATTTACTCCCGAAAACCATTATTTACCATGTATCATTTTCTGTACGGATGTGCCGTAACTTGTCCCTGGAAAACACTTAAGATTGAGTGCTTCAATGCTCGCTGTACAGGAGGCTGATCAAATCAAGCCCACATCGTGGTTGAAAGAATCGATCAGGATATCAATCTTGGGTGCCAAAGTTTGAACTTGCAACCAATAATCACGATCATACCACTGTGCCTGGATTTCTTCGTAAGTTTTGCCTTGCTGCTCAACCCACGTGTAATATTTCAGATTATGAATCCTTCGTCGATCCACATAACTTAACTCTACTGTATGATCGGTTGACAACCCTTGAAGATACCTGGCCAGATGAGCTGTTGCGTCCAATTCGCTGTATAGTCCGTAAGACTCATGCATCTCCTTTAGCCGGCTTTCATAAAGTTCCATGGAATCTGTCAATGTGGTGAGCACAAGATCATTTTTCCCTAATTCATAATACTTCGCGAATTTAATTGATGACATTAGATTCGATATACTGGAGAAACCGAGTAAGTCCAATTGATTAACTATTCTTTCCGGTACTCCATGTTTAAGTAAGATGCTTTTTCCTGCTGGCTCATTAAAAAGTCTGGCAACATTAACAACTGCATTATCATCGATGGCGATCACCATGTCTGTGTTCTTTGCATTGTGGATCCAGGGTATATGTTTGTCACCTATACCCTCTATTCGGTGTTCACCAAACCCGTTTTCGAGTAATGTTGGACACTGTAGAGCTTCGCTGGCAGCAATCTTACTGGATGGATATAGCTGTTTTAGATAATCACCACATGCGAGTGTACCCGCTGACCCTGTTGCAAGGACCACACCTCGATAAGCATCCTTTGGCCCCAATTCCCTTGCAAGGACTTCTTGAAAAGCGTGCCCGGTAACCTCGTAATGCCATAAATAATTACCGAATTCATCGAATTGATTGAAGATCATTAAATCTTCACCTGATCGTCGGAGTTCCCAACACTTGTCAAATATTTCCTTTACATTTGATTCACTTCCCGGTGTGGCGATCACTTCGCCTGCGATATTCGACAGCCAATTGAATCTTTCGCGGCTCATACCTTCCGGAAGAATGGCGATTGATTCGCATGCCAAAAGCGCAGAGTCGTAGGCGCCACCGCGGCAGTAATTACCGGTGGATGGCCATACGGCTTTCTGAGTTGTGGGATCGAATTGCCCTGTAATTAAACGTGGGACTAGACATCCAAAAGCTGCTCCTACTTTATGGGAGCCTGTTGGAAACCACTTACCGACCAGAGCAATAATCCTTGCGTCAGTCCCTGTAAGAGACATGGGGAATTCGATGTAATTTACACCATTGAAACCTCCTCCCATCGGCACCGGCTCATTTTTCCAGGTGATTCGGAAGAGATTTCGCGGATTCAGATCCCAAAGACCGATATTATTTAATTCTAGTAAAATCTTTTCAGGTATCAGAGTAGGGTCTTTCATTTGTGCAAATGTTGGGATGATGAACCCTCTGTCACGTACTCTTTCTATTACTTGCTGACGTCCACTGGGATTTATAGATAAGTCAATCCTGCTCAATTTATATTCCTTTCTTTCTTATTTCTCTGTTTGAAAATCATCTGGTTCTTCACGGACGATGTACAGCGGACGACCCTTGGCTTCATCATATATACGTCCGATGTACTCGCCCAAAACTCCGAGGGATATCAGTTGGATACCTCCAAGAAAGAGAACAGCGATTAATGTGGTTGCCTGACCTAAAAAAGCCTGATCTCCTGCCAACCTGGTGATTATTACGACTGGAATCGCCAGGATACTCAATCCTGCGCTGAAAAATCCGAGATATGTCGCTAATTGTAAGGGGAAAAACGAGTATCCGGTAATAGCATCGCTGGCAAACTTAACCATTTTTTTTAGCGGATATTTGGTTTCACCTGCGTGGCGCGCTGCACGTTTATACTCGACTCCTGTTTGACGGAATCCAACCCAAACAGACATACCGCGCAAGAATCGATGACGTTCTTTCATCTGGGTCATCACGTTTACAACTTTGCGATCCAGAAGTCTAAAATCTCCTGTATCCAGCGGTATATCCAGATCGGTGATTCGATAAATAATACGGTAAAACACGGACGCAGTTGCTAATTTGAACCAGCTCTCCCCCTCCCTTTCAGCTCTTATAGCGTACACAATTTCATAACCATCATGCCATTTTTCAATCAACTGTGGAATTACTTCAGGAGGATCCTGCAAGTCGGAATCAATAATAACAACTGCCTTTCCGCGGCTGTAATCCAATCCAGCAGTTACTGCCAGTTGGTGTCCAAAATTTCGTGCAAAAACAACTTTTCTTACTCTATGATCATCATGCGCCAGATCTCGGATAACATCAGTCGACCCGTCGGTTGAACCGTCGTCAATAAGAATAAGCTCCCAAGGATTCCCTAATGAATCCATGGCTTCTTTAACCCTTCGATAAAGTTCGGGTAAGTTGTCTAATTCGTTGAATATTGGGGCGATAATAGAATATAAAGGAGTGTCCATTAAGTATATCTATCTGTAAAGCGTTGAGAATATTTTATTATTTTATCACCTGTCGAACAGCTTTTAATGAGGGTTCGATGATAGGCGCTTCACCAACTGCACTCATTGCAGCATTGACATCTTTCAAACCACTGCCAGTGTTGATAACCAGGACAGGTGTATCTGGATCAACCAACCCCTCACGCAGAGCAGAACGAAGACCTGCAAGTGAAGCAGCACCTGCTGGTTCTGCAAAAACCCCGATTTTACCAAGCTCAGCTATGGCTGTGATGATTTCGTCATCACTTACTGTAATAAAGGCACCTCCAGTTTCTGCAGCTGCCCGAATTGCACGAACACCATCTCGGGGGAGGTCGACTGAAATGCTATCGGCAATCGTATTCGCGGATACAGGTGTGATTTGTTCGCCGCCGGCTTGGAATGCGTTCGCGATTGCTGCTGATCCTTCTGCCTGGACACCAAAGATGCGAGGTATCTCGTGTATCCATCCCAGGGCAAGTAAGTCTTTGAATCCTTTATGTATGCCCGAAATAATGTTTCCATCTCCCACTGAAACAAAAACAACAGGTGTTTTTCCATTTTCCGTTTGCCATTTACCATCTTTCATTCCCCATTCCCAGATTTCATACGCAGCAGTTTTTTTACCCTCCGCTGTAAAAGGGTTGTATCCGGTATTTCTGCAGTACCAGCCAAATTCCTGGGCGGCTTGGATGGTCAGATCAAATGCATCATCGTAGGAACCATCAACCAGGAAGACTTTCGCTCCGTAAATCAGCAACTGGGCGACCTTCGCTGGCGGTGCGGAGCGTGGTGCAAAGATAACGGCTTTCTGCCCGACCGCGGCTGCCATCCCGGCCAGTGCTGCACCGGCGTTACCGGTCGAGGCTGTCACAATTACCTTGGCTTGAATTTCCTGCGCTTTTGCAACAACGATTGCACTGGCGCGGTCCTTGAAGCTTGCAGTAGGGTTACGGCTCTCGTCTTTTACCCATAGTTGGTTTATTCCAAGAGTAGATGAAAGTCTCCTTGATGAAAAAACTGGTGTCCAACCGGCTGCTTTGAGCGGAGTCTCTTCAAAACCAGGATCTCTTACGGGGAGGAGAGGCAGGTATCTCCATAAAGATTGGTTAGAAGAATGGAGCACTTCATCTATGGAGGTCGTTTGGCGAATCAGATCGAAATTCAGGATTACATCCAGATTTCCCCCATCGTCGGGGCATGTATAGACAATATCATCGGGACCGAATTCGTTGCCACAAAGAGAACATTTGTATCCGATGAAGTTGTCTATCATAATCCACGTTCTCCACGCACATACGGTTTACCAAGAGCAGCTGGGGCGCCCACTCGCTTACGCATGGCTTCTCGAGAACCAATCACCAGTACAATAATTGTAAATAAATATGGGATCATTTGTAAGAAGAAACCCCAGTATGGATTGTAATAAAATGGGTTCGCCATACCGAGCAAGACTACGGGTCCCTGAATATCGAGGATCAAACGCCTGAGCGCACCAAATATATAGGAACCAAAAGCCGCTCTCCAAGGATTCCACTGAGCGAATATCACAAGACCAATCGCTACCCATCCTTGTCCCGCTGTCGTAAGTTCACTAAACCACCCTGGAGAAATGGCTAAACTTATTGTAGCTCCTGCTAACCCGGCCAGCAGCCCACCTACAAATACATAGAAGTATCGTACAAGATAAACATTCACTCCCATTGAATCTGCAGCGGCTGGGTATTCACCAACGGCTCTTAAATGCAAACCGGGACGAGTCTTGTTAATATAGTAGGCGGCTAAAGGCGTAAAAATGTACCCGATATATACGAGCACGCTTTGTCGGGTGAAAAATATTTCTCCGAGGATTGGGATTTGAGATAGGAGCGGTACAGAGAATGAAGGCAACAGGGACACAGCACCAGCTTTACTTAAACCTTCACCGAGCACCAGACTGATACCAGCGCCAAGGAAAGTCAAGGCAAGCCCGCTGACTACCTGATCTGCTTGAAGCGTAATGGTGATGAAAGCATGAATCTGACTGAATAATGCTGCTGCTATCATACCGACGAGTACACCAAGCCAGGGATTGCCGGTTGAGAGGGCAACACTATAAGCACTCATAGCACCCAGCAGCATCATACCTTCAACACCAAGACTGATAATACCGGAACGCTCAGCAAAGAGTTCTCCGATAGTCGCGTACAGGAGAACTGTTCCACTTGCGACTCCCGCTTGAAGAATAATGATTAAATCCATTGATCAATCCTCCCCAATGCGGATTACGCGAACACGGTAGCGCAAAAAGAATTCACTGGCGATCAAACATACCAGGATAATACCTTGTATCATCTTGGGGATGCCAGATGGCTGGATCTCTCTTCCTGCCAGAAGAAGAGCTCCAAATAAAATTGAAACAATTACGACAGCAAACGGGTTTAATCTCGCTAACCAGGCAATAATAATACCTGTAAATCCATATCCTGGTGAGATAGAACCTTGCAGTCTATGTACAACACCTGTAATTTCAGACATACCAGCCAACCCAGCCAGCCCACCAGACAACATCATAACCAGGATGATATTTCGTTTTATGTTCAAGCCAGCGTACTCGGCTGCTCGCGGGTTGTCTCCAATTAGCCTGATTTCGTATCCCCATTTGCTGCGATAAAGAATAAACCAGACGACGAAAGCAAGAATTAATCCAAATATAAATCCCAAATGGGTGGTTAACCCGCGAAACGCAGGTATGCTTTCGGCATAATCCGCCAATCTTGGGAGCCAGGCTGTTTTCGGGAACATAGGGCTCATCTGAAACCCGCCTTCACTCCAAACAGCAAAGATAAAGAAATTTACCCAGGCAAATGCGACATAATTCAGCATAAGCGATGTGATGATTTCATTTACGTTCAGGTAGGCCTTTAATAATCCAGGTATCGAGCCCCAAAGTGCTCCCGCAAGTGCTCCGGCAATTATCATCACCGGTATGAAAATCCAGGGGGATGTATCTGCAGGTAAAATCGGCAGCAATACAACCGTGCTGGCACCGAATGCTCCCATAAACAGCTGACCTTCAGCGCCTATATTCCAGAGGCGCATGCTGAAGGCTACTGTGCACGCTAGACCTACGAGAATTAGTGGTGTTGCTTTTACGATTGTATCTGAAAGTACGCCGGTGCTTCCAAAAGAAGCGCGTGCGATATGAGCATAAGAGCGAAATGGGTCTCCCCCAGCCATGGATATCAGAATGCCACCTAAAATCAGAGCGACTATTAAAGCCAGGAAGGAAACGAGAAATTGATATAAGCGTGATGGCAGGTCAATACGCTGCTCGATTTGTACCCTGAATGGGAACCTCCTTCTCTTTTGCGATGCTGATGGAGTGGTATCCGTCATGTCAACCAACTCCTGGAGCACTAATCTCTTCGAGTTTAGTGCCTGTCATCATCAGACCAATTGTTTCAATATCAGCGTCTTCGATAATACCCATTATCTGACCTTCATAAATTACGGCGATGCGATCACTTAAGGCGATTAGCTCTTCTAATTCTTCGGATATTAGAAGAATAGCAGTACCAGCTTCACGTTGTTCGAGTAAAAGTTTGTGGACTCCCTCAATTGCCCCCACATCGAGCCCACGTGTGGGTTGAACTGCTATCAAAGCTGATGGTTTGCCGGAGAGCTCTCTTGAGAGAATCACGCGTTGAAGGTTTCCACCTGATAAAAGACGGACAGGGGTTTCAATAGTAGGAACAATAATATCGTATTTCACCTTTAAATCTTCAGCGAAAGAAGATGCTTCTGCTGAATTAATTGCCAGTCCCTTTGAAATCGGAGGATTCCGGTAAATCTTCATTATTACGTTATCTGTGACACTCAGGTTAGGCGAACTGCCTACATGTGTTCTATCTTCAGGTATGTACGCAACACCTCGATCAATGCCTGAACGGACTGGTCTGTTGCTTATTTGTTGACCATTGAGTAAGACGCGTCCATCGGCGGAATTTCGCAACCCTGATATCACCTGCGCTAATTCTCGTTGCCCGTTGCCAGCGACTCCAGCAAGACCAAGCACTTCACCGGAATGTACTCCTAACGATACACCTTGAAGGGCAGGCAAACCTTTGTCGTTTAGTGCGTGGACATTCTCAATTGAAAGAACGATATCGCCGGCTTCCTTTACTTTTTTGTCTAATGTGAAGACAACATCGCGGCCAACCATAAGTTTCGCTAGTTCTTGCCGGGTAGTATTTTTTGTTTCAATGCCTTCTGCTGTAACTTTACCTTTGCGTAATACTGTGATCCGATCGGAGATAGACATCACTTCCTGCAGTTTATGACTGATGAAAATAATGGATTTCCCTTCATGGATCATCGTCCTTAGGTTATCAAATAGGGAGTCAATTTCCGAGGGAGCCAGAACCGCGGTTGGTTCGTCCATGATAAAGATATCAGCGCCGCGGTATAACATTTTTAAAATTTCGACGCGTTGTTGTTCTCCCACAGATAACTGCCAGATTTTCGCACTTGGATCAACAAGTAGACCAAATTTATTTCCAAGTTGAGCAACCTTTTTATCATATTTATTCAGGCGCAGACGAAAGCGGGGTTCATCTAATCCAAGCAAGATATTTTCTGTTACGGTTTGTGTTGGGACGAGCATGAAGTGTTGATGAACCATTCCAATACCCATATCGATTGCGTCCTTCGGGGAGTTGAAGGAAACATTTTGCTCTTTTACATGGATGACTCCTGTATCCTGGTTGTAAAGTCCTGCCAGGATGTTCATCAGCGTGCTTTTCCCGGCGCCATTCTCTCCTAGAAGTGCATGGATCTCTCCCTGCCGAAGCTCAAAATCAACGTGATCATTCGCCAGAACACCAGGAAATCGTTTTACAATTCCCTGCATATCAACAACAAAATTGGGTTCGTTTAAGTCTGTTGGGATAGTGGATAATGTCACAATGAGTTCACTTATTGACGAATTAAGACTAATTTATCCTGTGTAATCAAACTAGGGCCGAAACCTTGTGCTAGTTCCGGCCCCAATTCGGTTGATCTATTACTCGCCAAGCTCTGGTAGTTCTGCTGTGATTCCCTCCGACCACCAGTACATGCAGTATTCACATTCAAGACCCGGTGCACCAGGTGGGAATTGATCCAGGTCTGCCTGTTTCATTTTCTCACCCGCAGGCACAACAACTGCATCCTGGTTATCGAGTATTTCTCCTGAAAATACATCGAAGCGGTTAAATTGACCTGCGAGCATTTGCGCAAGTGTGTCTTTGACTAACTGGATAACTTCTGGCGGTAATTCAGAAACCCCAGAAGTCATATCCTCTCCATCCATGAAGCCAAATAAACCCAGAGCGCCCGTTTCAGCATCAAAATAGTCCCAGCCCACTTCGTAAGTGCCATCGATAACGCCTTTAGTGATTGACTGGTAAACAGGACCCCAATTCCAATAAGGTGCAGTCAGGCAAGCATCAACTTTGCATGAGCCGAACCAGTCATAGGTGACACCCCATTTACCTTTTTCTTGGGCAACATCTGCAACGGCAGGAGTGTCTGCACCAGTGAATACGACCTGAGCCCCTGCATCAAACAATGAAGCGGCGGCATCCTTTTCTACTATTGGGTCGTGCCAGGTGTTGATCCAGCGTACATCTAGGGTGCATTCTGGGCATGTTTCCAACATTCCCAAGGCGATGGCATTCCCTAAGCGTATTTCTTCCGGGATCGGGAAAGTTGCCATATAACCAAGTTTTGGATTTCCATCCATTTTCGCTCGGGCACCAGCCAGCATTCCTGCCAGGTACTTCATGTTCTCCATTGCACCAAACAGGTTGCCAAAATTTTCCCCGTTTGATTTATAGCCACTTATATGGATGTAAATGGTATCAGGAAATTCCTCGGCAACGATTTCCATGCCATCCATGTATCCAAAGGATGTACCAAAGATCAGATCGAATCCCTTCCGGGATAGACTTCGGAAAATCTGCTCGGAATCCGCTCCTTCTGGCACATTTTCAATGTATGCAACGTGAACGTCATCCAGGTTTTCAGCGACGTATTCCAGTCCTTCAAAGTGGGCTTGTGACCAGCCACCATCATCATGGGGACCTATCAGTACCATTGCTACGTTAAATTTACCATCTTCTATTGCTGGGATTTGAAACCCCCCGACTACTTCTTCAGTTTCCTCTGCTCCACCGCATGCGGCAACTAAAAGAACGAGCAGAGTAATGATGAGCCATACAGAACTCTTTTTCATGATACTCCTCCATAGTGAATCTAATGTTTATTTCCTGATCAATTGTTGCCAAGATATTCTATAAAACACACCTCCTTTCAAAAAGAAATCCGATGGATATTGGATAATTTTTTTGGATACAACCTGCATAGTTAGTTATAGCATACAGTGAAACGAAATCTTCGTCTATAGATATTTATCCTGTATTTTACAGGCAGGATGACATCATTTACATTGATTGTAATAATTAAATACTTCTATTTATCCGGTACGATCCATGTTCCCGTATCGCCTTTCAGGGCGCGCTGTATGTTGGGTGGATCCGTTATTAATGCAAGCTTGCCGCCCCTTTTGATAAATTCTATACAAGCGTTGACCTTTGGCAGCATGCTTCCAGGCATAAAATGACCTTTATTAATATATTGTTCTGCTTCGGATACGGTCATCTTGTCGATCCAGGTTTGTTGTGGTGTATTGAAATTGAGAGCAACCTTTTCGATCGCGGTGGAAATCAGCAGTAAATCCGCGTTTATTGAGTTAGCCAACAAACTGGAGGCATAGTCTTTGTCGATCACCGCTTCAACGCCGCGTAATTCCTTATTCTTTTTCTCAATAACCGGTATGCCGCCACCGCCGACGGCGATCACAATGAAGCCGAGATTTATCAGACTCTCAATTGCATCTACTTCAATGATTTTTTGGGGAAGTGGAGATGGAACTACACGCCGCCATCCTCTGCCAGCATCTTCAATAAAAACCTGACCTTCGTTACCACGTTCAATGGCTGTTTGTTCATCAACAAATGAGCCGATCGGCTTGGATGGGTGCTCAAATGCGGGATCTTTTTGATCAACCAGAACCTGTGTGACGACTGTGACTGCCTGTTTGTCTAGGTTACGTTTATTAAACTCGTTCCGGAGTGCCTTCTGAATCATGTAGCCGATTGCACCCTGTGTATCCGCTCCGCAATAATCGAGAGGGACAGGATGCAGTTCATGGATGGCAATTTCCGACCGGCGTAAAATAAAACCAACCTGGGGTCCGTTTCCGTGCGTTATGATAACATCCCAGCCATTTTCGATCATTCCTGCAACGTGATGCATGGTTTGTTTTACCGCATCAAATTGGTCAGGGATGGTTTTGCGTGTTTTGTCGATTATTAACGAATTACCCCCAATTGCAAGTACGGCTGTTCTTTTTTTGTTATTATCCATCGATCTCCCTTCATCACCTTTTTACATGGTTAGCGCCATCACCGCTTTCTGGGCATGCAGACGATTTTCGGCCTCGTCGAAAACGACCGAGTTTGGTCCGTCCATCACCCCATCTGTAACCTCGATATTACGGTCAGCAGGTAGGGGGTGCATATAGATAGCATCCGGTTTTGCAAGCGCCATTTTCTGCTCATCTGTGATCCAGCTTTTGTATTGGTCCTGGATTTGTTTGCCCTGCTCTGGATCATGTGTAGTCAGCAGGGGACCCCATGATTTTGCGTAAACAATATCCGCATTTTCAAAGGCTGCTTCCATGTCGTCTGATATTTCAAAGCAGGTCTTATATTTGCGAGCCAATACCTCGGCTTGTTCCATGATTTCAGGCATCAGTTTAAATTCTGGCGGGTGAGCCAGTACAACGTCTAGGCCAAAACGCGGCATCTGAAGGATCAGGGATTGTGGTACAGATATTGGTTTGAGATAAGATGAAGCATAAGCCCAGGAAACAACCATTTTCCTGCCACGCAGGTCTCGACCTTTCTTTTCGATGATCGTCATCAGGTCTGCCAGGCATTGGAATGGATGATAAATCTCACACTGCATATTGAAGACAGGAACTCGCGCTGCTTCCGCTACCAGATTGAGATAGCGATTTCCGATTCCCCAATCAACATGACGGATGGCGATACCATCAAAGTAGCGACCGAATATTTCACCCATCTCTTTCTCTGTATCACCGTGTGAAATCTGCGTTGTGCGGCTTTCAATAAAAGCGGCGTGACCTCCAAGCTGCGCCATGCCGGCTTCGAATGAGCCGCGTGTCCGGGTGCTCGAGAAGAAAAATAACATCGCCAAGACTTTGTCGCGCAAATATGCATGTGGTTCCCCCAACGCGCGCTTGCGTTTCAGATCGAATGCGACATCCAAAACGGTTTCCACTTCTTCTTTGCTGAAGTCAAGATCGCCGATTAAGTCACG
>JAUXFJ010000123.1 GCA_030620065.1 Anaerolineaceae bacterium | reverse complement strand
GCCAAACGCGCAGTCGAGTACTTGAATTGTTAGCAGAATTGCACAATAATGGACATAAGGGCGTCCGCATCCAGGGAGAAGGGGATATTGCAGAGGTTTGCCGTCTGATTTGTTTGGAACAGGCTATTGAGATTGTCGGCGATCTTGGTGCGCCGAGGATAATGATTGAAGGTCTGGACGTCAAACTGGAAGATGGTAAAAACGCCGGGAAAGCTGGCTTGAAAAAAGAATCTGATGGTAAACAATAAAGAGAAGTGATGGATACAATTATGAATTTGTCGAAAAAACGAATATGTGTGACTGGTGGGGCTGGATTTTTGGGTACTCATCTTGTCAAGAAATTAGAAGCGCGCGGCGCCAGGGACATTTTTATACCTATGATCGAAGATTACGATTTGGTCAAGGGTAAGGATATTCAACGGATGCTGGATGCTCCCAAGCCGGATCTGATCATTCACCTTGCTGCGCATGTGGGCGGGATTGGTGCAAACCTTGAACACCCGGCCGAATTTTTCTATGACAACTTAATGATGGGTGTACAGCTCATACATGAAGCTTGGGTGCGGGGTGTTGAGAAATTTGTTGCTATTGGAACGATCTGCGCGTATCCAAAGTTCACACCGGTGCCTTTTAAAGAAGAAAATCTCTGGAATGGATATCCTGAAGAGACTAATGCACCTTATGGGTTAGCAAAAAAGATGCTTTTAGTGCAGGCACAGGCTTACCGACAGCAATATGGTTTTAATGCGGTCTATTTATTACCAGTCAACCTCTATGGACCCGGTGATAATTTCAATCCTGCGAGCTCGCATGTTATTCCAGCGCTGATCCGTAAGTGTTTGGAAGCCAAAGCAAACGGTGATGAAAAGATCATTGCTTGGGGAGATGGTTCTCCAACGCGTGAATTCCTCTATGTTGAGGATGCGGCTGAGGGGATTACCCTGGCAAGTGAGCGTTATGAAGGTGATGAACCTGTCAATCTGGGGTCTTGTTTTGAAATCAGCATTAAAGAACTGGTTGGAAAGATCGCCAGGATGACCGGGTTTGAGGGTGAGATTGTATGGGACACCAGCAAACCGAACGGACAGCCACGCCGCAAATTGGATACTTCACGTGCAGAAGCTTTTTTTGGTTTCAAATCAAAAACAAATTTTGATGAAGGTCTTCAAAACACAATTGATTGGTATGTCCAAAAAAGAGAAGATTTAGCCAAATGACCTCGAGAAGTGAGATGCCAACCGTTATTCTGCGTCCTTCAAAGGGTTGGCTTGGGTTAGATCTGAAGGAATTGTGGCGCTATCGGGAATTGATCTATTTTCTCACTTGGCGCGACATTAAAGTGCGTTATAAGCAAGCCGTCTTGGGTATTGCCTGGGCGCTGCTGCAACCACTCTTGACCATGTTGATCTCCACGATTGTTTTTGGTGTGCTGCTTGAAGTGCCATCCCAGGGAATGCCTTATCCACTTTTTGTTCTGGCCGCGCTGATGCCATGGTCGCTCTTTGCAACCTCGCTTCAAAAGTCCAGCATCAGCCTGGTTGGCAATGCGAATTTAATTACCAAGATCTACTTTCCACGCTTGATCATCCCGATTTCATCCGTGATTGCTGTCTTGGTTGATTTTGCGATCTCGTTAGTGGTGCTTTTAGCAATGATGATTTTTTACGAGATTTACCCAACCTGGAATGTGCTTTGGCTGTTACCTTTAGTGATATTGTCTGTGTTAGCTGCTTTAGCGGTCGGCATATGGCTTTCTGCGTTGAATGTGCAGTACCGTGATGTACAACATATGGTACCTTTCCTCATCCAAATTTGGATGTATGCCTCACCGATTGTTTACCCTATTGAAACGATCCCGGCTGGTATTTGGCGCACTTTGTATGGGCTTAATCCTATGGTTGGCGTGGTGCAAGGCTTCCGCTGGGCTCTTTTGGGAGGGGCAGCACCTGATATGACAATGCTTGTTTCGGCGGGTGTGGTTTTGTTATTGTTTATTTCAGGACTTTTTTACTTCCGGCGAATGGAAAAGACCTTTGCGGACATTGTGTAGGTGATGATGACGAATACAGCTATCAAAGTTGAAGGTATATCGAAGCGCTACCGCATTGGCCTGGCGCAGGAACGTCCGGATACATTACGGGACCTGCTCCTGGCAAGTTTTCAACGGGCAGGGCGTTTGCTTAAACCCAAATTGCGTTCAAAACGCAAAGCTGCAACTACGATATGGGCGCTCAAAGATATTTCATTTGAATTGAAACAAGGGCGGGTATTAGGCATTGTCGGGCGCAATGGTGCCGGAAAAAGTACGCTGCTGAAAATTCTTTCGCGTGTTACCGATCCTACTGAAGGATACGGTGAGATATATGGACGGGTTGGATCATTGTTGGAAGTCGGCACAGGATTTCATCCGGAATTAACCGGGCGCGAAAACATCTATCTCAATGGTGCAATATTAGGGATGCAACGCAGCGAGATTAAGTCCAAGTTCGATGAGATCGTTGCTTTTTCAGAGGTAGAGAAGTTTATTGATACACCAGTTAAGCGTTATTCGAGCGGCATGTATTTGCGTTTGGCGTTTGCGGTAGCTGCCCACCTTGAGCCTGAGATTCTTGTTGTAGATGAGGTGTTAGCAGTTGGTGATGCCGAATTTCAGCGCAAGTGCTTGGGCAAGATGGGTGATGTCGCTGGACAGGGGCGCACAGTGCTGTTCGTCAGCCATAATATGTCTGCCATTCTGAGGTTAACACAGGAAACCATTGTGTTGGATAAAGGGCGGATACTGATGCGCGGCGCGACGGCTGAAGCGGTTGATTTTTATCTTAATATGGGACTTTCAAAACAGGGTGAGCGTTTTTGGGAAAAGGATGAAGTTCCCGCTGATGCAGCTCCTTTCCAGCCTATAGCATTGCGCATACTTGATAATAGAGGCAGGGTTGTGGATACTGTTCGCAGTGCAGACGGTTTCGATATTGAAGTTGAATATAACCTGGCTGAAGCCATTACAGGACTGCGGGTTGGTTTGTATCTGACAACGACACGCGGTGAAAATGTTTTAACAAGCTTTGATACAGACGCACCAGCGTTATTTGCAAAGCATAGTGTGAGGCAGCAAGGGCATTATGTCAGTCAATGCCACGTCCCCCCAAACTTATTGAATGAGGGACGCTTTGTGATAGGTATCAATGCCGGCTCTTACCGCATAAGGCGATATTTTCAGGATGAGCAGGCGCTGGTCTTTACAGTAGATGCTACTGGTGCTCCTGGTATGCATTGGCCAGAAGCGCGGCCGGGAGTCATACGTCCGCAATTTCAGTGGAAGATTGATAAGATGTAGAATAGTACCGTGAACCATACCAGTTCTGGTATTTAGAGCAGGACTATAAAAATGGAAAGTTGCGAAAATATCTTTTTATTTCGCGGTAGATCAAAAACATGAATAAAATAGGAAAAATAATAAAGCACTTTAGGAATCGCACTGTTTTTGACAGGGTTATGCAAACGCTCCGTCCTTTCTGGCGAGCAAAAAGGACAGATTGGTGGAATAAAAAAATAATAAAAAAGGGTGAGATTGTTCACAAAATATACCCTGGTGTAAAAATGTTTCTTTATGCTGATTGTATGTTATCCGAAGCTATTTTTACTACAGGCTTTGAACAGCAAGAAATTAAATTAATGACCAAGATCCTCAGAAAGGGAGATATTTTTTTGGATATTGGGAGCAACTATGGGGTTTATTCCTTGATTGCGGCAAGGAAGGTTTGCCTAAGTGGTAAAGTATATGCAATTGAACCAGTTGCAAAAACCTTTGAGCGGCTGGAGAGAAATATAAAGTTAAATAAATTTAAAAATATTTTACCATTTAGACTTGCTGTTTCAAGTTCGAATGGAACGCTTCCCATGAAAATATCTCAAGAAGGGTATGACGCTTGGAATTCACTGGCAAAACCAACGCGTGGTGATAATTATGATATTGAAATTGTTGAAACTCAACGATTGGACGATTTTATTCAGGCGAATAAATTAATGGGGAAAATTAAAATGGTAAAGATAGATGTAGAAGGATGGGAATATGAGGTTCTGAATGGGGGGTTGGAGTTTTTTAGTGAACAAGGAGCGTTAATTGTTCAGATTGAGTTTAATGAGGACGCTCTTCAGGGAGCTGGCTCATCCTCTGAAATATTGATTGAAAAATTCACATCTTTGGGATATCAACTTTACAAATATGATGGTCAGAAAAATGAATTTATTTCGTTTATTTATAATAACGAGAATTTAGATACAAATTTGTTTGCTATTAATAACCTTGAGTTAGTCAATCAATTAATTAGTGGAGGTGGTAATAAACCTCTTTGTTCTTTACAGATATAGTAATATATAGAGTTCGTGGTTTCTTGATCGAAAATTTCTGAAGAACAATAATTAAGAGATTGAATAGTAAAAAGCTGGAGTTGAAAAACACAGTGCTAAACGGTGTTTTTGTTGGAAAGATTATCATGAAAAGCACACAAAAAGAAACCCTTAAACATTTACTGGGCGAGATTCCTTATACTGCAGAACTCTACTGGCTAATTCGGCAGCATGGAAAGCCTATCGCCAGCCGGTTCTCTCTGGAAAGATTGAATCTAGCCATACCCGGGATTGTTGAGGAAGCAAGAGCCTTAAAACTGAATAATCCTGACCCTAAGCGTGTCTTTATTTTTGCTTCCATGCACTTTTGGATAGACATTGTAACTTTAACCGCGCTTGGGTTAGCAGCTAGTGGGAACGAGATTACTTTTGGGTATTATCCCTATGCAGACTGGTATACCAATCAATCGAAATTTGATCTGCGACGTCAAAACATTTATACACAAAAGGTTTTAAATCAAGCTTCCTCTGTGATAAAGCCGATATCACTCTTAACTTATCGTGCCTCTTACACGCCATTGCCAAAAGCATTACAGGAAGCCGTGAATGAGGTGACTGTATTTGATACCCAATACGCACTTCAGATAGAAGACATCGATCCAAACTGGCCAATGTACAAGTTACGGCTAAAGCGTAATCTGGAAACAGCGCAATCATTGCTCGCCTTGTTGCGTCACGACAAACCAGATGTGGTAGTGGTGCCAAATGGTACTGTGATGGAGTTTGGCATTGTTTATCGAGTGGCGCGCTTCTTAAATATTCCTGCAGTGACTTTCGAATTTGGTGACCAGACTGAACGCATTTGGTTAGCGCAGAATTCAGAGATTATGCGCCACGATACAGATGCTTTATGGGAAGGGTTTGGAAAGGAGCCCATCACTGAGGAGCACCGCAAGATGCTTGTAGAACTCATTTCTGCGCGCAGGAGCGCACATTTACGGGGAAGTATGGCTAGAAAATGGCAGGGAGTACCTACTGAAGGGGCATTGAAACTGCGTAAAATGCTTGGACTTGATGACAGACCAGTTGTGCTGCTGGCAACCAATGTGCTGGGAGATAGTCTCACGCTTGGTC
>JAUXFJ010000197.1 GCA_030620065.1 Anaerolineaceae bacterium | reverse complement strand
TTGAGGCTGGAATGACTCAGCTGGGAGGACATGCCCATTTCCTGGACCCCACAAAGATTTACACTCCCGCACGTGAAGGAAAGGAAATAGCTTACACAACTGAGCGCGTTTCAGACGTCGCCAGGGTCCTTTCCCGCATGGGTACTGCCATTGCCATCCGCTGTTATGGCGATCCGGTAGAGTGGGAATATGGCGGCGCGCATGCCCTGTTGAAAGAATTTGCACGCTGGTCAGATATTCCCATTTTGAACATGGAAGATGATATTTACCATCCTTTCCAGGGGCTGGCCGACATCTTTACAGTTAAGGAGAAATTCGGCGGTTTTAAAGATGTTAACTTCACTATGTCCTGGGCTTATTCTCCCAGTGTCCATAAACCTCGTGCAGTGCCGCAATCTGCAATCCTCTACGCTTCGATGATGGGAATGAATGTGACCCTTGCTCATCCAAAGGGTATGGAACTGGATCCGGAGATAATTGCGCAATGCCAGGAATATGCCGGCACTTCAGATGTGGGCTCATTTAAAATTTCCCATGATTTCGAGGCCAGCGCCAAGGACGCGCATGTTTTTTATCCTAAAGCATGGTGTCCTGAAGTGTTTTTCAAGCCGCCTGTTGGCGAGGATGATCTCCAAAAATCTCAAGAAATTTTCGATCAGCACAAAGATTGGAAATGCACTAGCGAGATTATGGAGATGGCAGATAAAAACGCGATCTATTTACACTGTCTGCCTGCCGACCGAGGATTTGAAGTGACAAACGATGTTATTGACAAAACCTCGGGCAAAGGTTGGACTTCGGCAGTTTTTGATGAAGCAGAAAATCGTTTGCATGTTCAAAAAGCTGTCATGACATTACTGATGAAGTAAAGGTTCACGGAGAAGCTTGTGGGATCAAATTTCGACGTAATAGTTTTAGGAGCTGCCGCCATCGACCATATAGCCAGGGTCGCCAGGCTGCCAGGTGTAGATGAGATAGTTTTTGCCGAAGAATACACCCGTTATGCTGGAGGTAGTGGAGCCAATATTGCTGCAGGTCTCGCCAAACTTGGCCGATCAGTCGCTTTTCTTGGGAAAACAGGTGACGACGAGATTGGCGGATGGCTTCTGAAAGAAATGAATGATAGCGGTATTGATACGGGTGCAATGACCACTGTTATTGGAGGTAAATCCGCATCATGTTTTATTGCTCTTGACGAACAGGGGAACCGGGTAATTTATGCACTTGGCGGTTCCGCGCTCCTGGAGAATGTTGACGAATTAGATCTTCCCTTAATTGCTGGAAGCCGTGTGATGTGTATCAGTGATGCGTATATCCCCGTGGCTGTTGCGGCAGCTAAGGCTGCCCGCAACAATGGGAAAACGGTATTTTTCATTCCAGGAGGGTTGATGGTCAACCATGGATTGAAGGATCTGGATCCGATATTAAAAAACACCAATGTATTGGTGGTGAGCAGGAACGAAGCGAATATTTTAATAGGAGATTGCTCTCCAAGCGAGGCTGGTATTTCTCTGAGAGAAGCCGGGGCTGAGGTTGTTGTGGTAACGCTGGGAGCCGATGGAGCAATTTGTATAAGTGAAAAAGGCATAGAGATGGTTTCTGCTGTAAAAACGTCCGTTATGGATACTACTGGAGCTGGAGACGCTTTTGCAGCCGGACTTATTAATGCTTATCTTGATGACCTGTCCAGGGTCGATGCTGTGGAAATGGGTAGTGCTATGGCTGCCATTAAGGTCAGCCACTTTGGAGCAACTGGCGGATTGCCGAATAAATTGGAATTGGAGAAGTTTATTGAAATGAGGAATTCATTATGAAAGGCTTAGCTGCAGGTAAACCTGGAGAAGCGCTGCTATTTGATTTTCCCCAGCCGGTATTGAACGATGGAGATTTGATGGTAAAGCCATTGGCGTGTGGGATTTGTTCGACAGATGTAAAAATGGTAAACCGTGGGTCAGGCGGCAATATTGAGTATGCGCTTGGCCACGAAGTAGTCGCGGAAATCGTTGAGGTTTCAGAGACCGAAAAACGATGGGAAGTAGGGCAAAAGGTTGTTGCTGTGCCTTATTTGCCTTGCGGTGTGTGTTACTACTGCCAGCATTCTCAGCCAACCCTGTGCAAAAATCTTTTCAGTGTTTTTCTTGAACCAGGCGGGCTGGCTGAATTAGTGAAGATTCCGCGTGAGATTGCCAACCGGGGAACTTTTCTAATTCCGGATAATATTCCTGTTGATATAGCCGCTCTCGCAGAGCCTTTTGGATGTGTGATCAAAGGCATCGAGGATGTGGGGTTAAAAACAGGAGATTCGGTATTGATTATCGGTGATGGCCCAATGGGCGCGATCGCTGCGGCGGTAAGCAGTTATTATGGCTCCAATATGGTTATGGTTGCGGGCCTGACTCCTCATCGACTGGCAGTGGTAGACAAGCATTTCGCTGATGTCGTTATCGACGTCAGTAAAAGCGATCTGCAGGCCGAGGTTGGTAAATATACCCATGGTCGTGGGGCGGACATTGTCCTGTCTGCCGTTTCCAGCGCAGAAGCTTTGACCAGCGCAATTGAATGTGTGCGCCCGGGTGGACGGGTTAACGCCTTCGCTGGGGTGGAGGATGGGACGATCGTCCCTCTCGATCTTAAAAAATTGCATTACCAGCAGTACCATATGACCGGGTCATTTGGGGTTGGCCCCGAGCACCTGTTTAAGGCGTTGGATATGTTCGCTTCTGGGAAGGTTAATGCCGCTCCTGTCATCTCTGCTCATTTTCCTTTTGCTCAAGCAGTTGATGCAATTGCATATGCCAGAGACAGAGTAGGCTTAAAAGCAATGATTGATTTTTAGCAGTGGAATATCTTGAGGAGGACTATTGTTCCAGGGCAGTAAACCTCAAAGATTAGGTGCCGTTTTGACGATATAACGCCCAGGGCTGGTGGGCATCAAGCATAAGTAGATGAACCTTAATGAGGTATATAATGAAAGAACACCGCATACGACGCTTATTTGCTGAAGATAAACGGATTGTGATCGTTGCTTTTGATCATGCCGCCTTCATGGGGCCAATCAGAGGATTGGAAAAACCGGGGCAACTCATCGATGATATTGTCGACACCGGCATTGATTCGGTATTGACCACAATGGGAATTGCCCGTATGTTTTGTGGAAAATTTGGACATCTAGGTTTGATTCTACGTGTAGATGGTGGAGCAACCATGCGCAGTCCAATTATGGGGGACATAGAGTTGAGTTTCACTGTTAAGGATGCTCTCCGTCTGGGAGCAGATGCCGTTGCCTGTATGGGAATGATCGGTTTTGATGAAGAACCATCCTCGCTGCGTAATCTGACCGCGCTTTCCTCGCAATCAGCTGAATGGAATATGCCTCTGTTGGCAGAAATGCTTGTTAAGGGCACAAATGATGGAAACGTCACCGTCGAAGATGTCGAGTTTGCCATGAGAATTGGTGTAGAACTGGGTGCTGATCTAATAAAGGCTCCTTACGCTGGTCCGGCTTCTGATTTTGCGACAGCAATCCAGGGCTGCTATCGCCCAGTTGTTGTGCTGGGTGGTGCCAAAATGGACGAACCAGCTGCGTTATTGGAGAATGTCGCAGAAGCAATTGAAGCAGGCGCAAATGGGGTAGCGATAGGAAGAAATGTTTGGCAGCACCCCAATCCTGCAAGTGTGTGCAGGGCATTAGTCGCTATAGTTCACGGCGGCGCCAACGTTTCCCAGGCTTTAAAGGAGATAACGGATTGAGTAAGTTGATTGTCGGGTTAGATATTGGCACTTCGTCTGTAAAAGCTGGACTATTCGATCTGAAAGGTCGAGAAGTTGCAATATCACGCGCCAATTACGGAATTTATTCTCC
>JAUXFJ010000224.1 GCA_030620065.1 Anaerolineaceae bacterium | reverse complement strand
TGGATGTGGACCTTGTCAGACCGATTGCCAGATTTGCAAGTATCAGCAAAATTATTTTCCAGCTTGCGGCTGCGGCAGTCGGCGCCAAAGCGATTGGCCTTTTTTAGCGTAGGTTAGTAGATAAGCAGGAAAAGCAGATGAAGCGCGCTAATGATTGGAGGAACGGCGACAGCCAGCCTGGATCTGATGGCCAGTTGCAGGGGATGGAGCAGCGGTCTGTTTCTGACTATTCCCGGAAGCATGCAGTTGCAGTCGATGAGATCAGTCTCTTGTATATTTGGCGTGTTCTAGCCCAGTCAAAATGGGCAGTGATTGCTGTCGTCCTCGTTTGCACGTTAGTGTCGACTGTTTATGCGCTAATGGCGACACCCATCTACCGGGCCGGAATACAGGTTGCGCCGGTTTCCGAAAAGGATAGCAACAGCCGATTCGCTGCACAGCTGGGCAACTTAGGTGGATTAGCCACATTAACCGGCATCAACGTGGATCAGGGAAGCAAAAAAAACGAGTCAATCGCAACACTTAAGTCCCGCAAGTTTACAGAGCAGTTTATCAAGGACGAAAAGTTGTTGCCGGTACTGTTTCATGACCAGTGGGATGCCGAAAATCAGCGCTGGGATGAAACCGACCCAGAGGATGTGCCAACCCTGGAGGATGCATGGGAGCTGTTTGACAAAGAGGTGCGCAAGATTTCAGAAGATAGTAAGACCAGTCTGGTGGTCTTGTCTATAGAATGGGAGGATCCCCACGAAGCGGCGAGATGGGCGAACGAGCTTGTTCACCGTGCAAATATAATGCTTCGAAAAAAGGCGGTCACGGAGTCAGAGAACGCGATTGGTTACCTTAGGGAAGAACTCAAGCAGACCAGTGTAGTAGAGCTCCAGCAGGTGGTGAACCAGTTGGTCGAATCGGAAATGAAAGAGATTATTCTCGCCAACATTACCAAGGAGTATGCGTTCAGGGTCATAGATCCTGCTGTGGTTCCGGAGGAAGCATTCAAGCCTGTTAAAGCGGTGGTGATAGCGGTTGGCGTAGTGTTGGGTGGTCTGCTGGGCATTATCATGGCGCTCTACATAGATTTTTTGAATAGTCAGCGCAATCTTTTAAGAGGCGATGAAAGTTCGCAATAGTTGGCTGTATTACCCTTTTCGGAGCTGGCAAGCTCCTGAGCAGAAATCCAGAGATCCTTCGAAATAAATTTAAGAGAGTATTGATGGAAAGATTGGTCAGTTATGATGATGATTTGACGGGTCGATACCATAAGGCTCGTTATGAGTTCGCCGAAAAATACTGTAAAGGGAAGAACGTTATTGACGTGGCATGCGGTTCTGGCGAAGGCACGAGAATGATAGGCACCGTGGCTAAAAGCGTGCGTGGTATTGATCCCTACATTCGGCCAGATGATTCTGAAGAAGAATTATTGATAAACGGGTATATTGAAACCCTGCAAGCGTCTTCATGTGATGTAATCGTTTGTTTTGAAACCATCGAACATACAATTTCAATTGACCTTTCTGTCCAAATGCTTGCATTGGCGCTAACTGAGGGTGGAATGCTTGTTCTGAGTTTTCCGAACAGCTGGGGTGAATCAGAATATCATTTTCACGACACCAATAAAGGATTAATTGCCACTGTTGAGAGATGTTTTGATATAAGTGAAGTGTATGGTCAATGCAGGAAGGCGCACGTTGATCCCATAAAAATTAAGGTGGAAGACGCAGGTAGATATGAAAATATTTTGGTAGCGGCTAAAAAGAAACCAGGTTTATCAGGAGAGCTGTCTTATGAAGAGCGATTTGCCTTTATATATTCTGAGTGTTTGCGGAGGCAGGAAGAAAAAACAAGGTACATAGGATTCAAATGTAAAGTGCTTCCAGCAAGAATTAGAACGAAGTGGAAGAGGATGTTTGGTATTTAGTGGTAAACATACGAAGCTCATATAGAACTGAATAGTAGGTTCTTGGCTGTAATCGGTATTGGTTCTTAAAGGATGCTGCAGGTTCCAGGGCTGTATTAATTCGCAGGTTCATCAAATGCACTCGATTGAATTGGCCGGCACATGATAATGTAGGCAAAATAAATGAGTAAATTTGAACAATATAGAGGTGAGTCAGGGAAGAATTATCACAATATTAAGCACGAGATTGACAATGAATCTGTAAAGCTAATTTATGGAGAGAGGAAAAAAAAGTTACAGCCATATATTAAGCATACAGATATTGTGTTGGAGTATGGTGCCGGTTGTGGGTGGAATATTATACCTATTAACTGTAGGTATAAATATGCCTATGATGTCTCAGAACACTTAAGAGATGTCTATAGCGCCTATAGTGACATTGTATTCTTTGAAAACTTTGATGATGTGTCTAATCAAAGCTTTGATGTAATAATTTGTCATCATGTGTTAGAACATTTAGATAATCCAGTTGGTTCCTTATCGGAAATTAGAAGCGTGCTGTCACATAATGGGAAGTTGATTCTTTGTATACCATTTGAATATCAACGACGATTTAAAAGATGTGCAAATAATGATAACGATCACCACTTGTATTCCTGGAACATGCAAACGATATGTAATTTGGTAGAGTCCTGCGATTATGAGATAGAAGAGGCAAAAATTAGAGATTTTGGTTACGAGCGAATTTCCGCATTCAAATTTGGTTGTTATGGCTATGCAATTTATAGACTGAGCATATCAGTTCTGCGTCTGATTCGACCTGTTAAAGAGATTATGATTGTCGCCAAGAGAAAAAATGGATAGTAAAGACAAGATGCTGGCTGGCTAGTATTTAACCTGAAAAGGCTGCGCAAGCATTATATTTCCACGATCTTGGGTAGGGTGGAGAATTATAAAAATAGTGATGAATATTGTTTGTTACTTCCTTGAATTGTTATAAAAAGTGAATCAGATTGAGAATACACAATGTGATGGAGAAGATTGGAGAAAAGAGGCTGGTGTTTTTGGGTAATACCGAGAGGTTGATTGCTGTAGGGGGAGAAAAAGCATATACGCGGTTTTCTTCATCTGGAGCCTTTTCCATTAAGGCCATATTTAAGTCTGATGTAATTATTTCAATGCGTTGGTGGGACCCCATTGTTACGCTGATGAAGCTTATAAAGCCGGAACTGGTTACCATATTTATAGCCGATGGCCATTTTTCGTTATTAAATCTAAACAAGGTCACTAGTAAAAGATGCGGGAAGAATATTTTTGAATCTAATTATTGTGATATATATCTTCTTCCGGATCTAATATCGCTGCAAGCTGT
>JAUXFJ010000155.1 GCA_030620065.1 Anaerolineaceae bacterium | reverse complement strand
GCAGATCCTGACAGTTATTGGGTAGATGCATCTGCTTGCCGTCCAATCACCGAAGAAGAAATTACCCCGATCCATCCCGAGGCAGAGGATAAACGCATTGAAGTTGATTTGAATCACCAAACACTTTCCTGCTATGAAGGTGAACATGAAGTCTACTTCTGTGAGATCTCATCCGGCGGTATTGTGGATGGAGAGTGGCTAACACCTTCAGGTATTCATACAATATGGCGAAAGATGGTCTCAACGCATATGAGCGCGGGAGGACTTTGGGGGTTTGATGCCTCAGGTATTGGCTGGACAACCCTGTTTGATCCTCATGGCGCAGCTATCCATGCTTCTTATTGGCACAATTTCTTCGGTACAGCGCGTTCACACGGTTGTATCAATTGCAGACCTGAAGATGCCAAATGGATATGGCGCTGGACACAGCCCGTGGTTAACTATTATCCTGGTGAACTCACAGTACAGGGCTTATCACAATCTACAAAGGTTCATATCTTTGATTGAAGAAGCGATTTGTTGAATATGGTTAAAGAGAAGCGGGTATTCGAGAGCATGCAGAATTTATCCAAAATTGGTGGCCTTGGCAGATTAGGAATAGAACAATGATTCAAGCTTACTTATATGTGCATAGAGATAAATCTGATACTGAAGCGATTAAGAAGATGGTAACAGCTTTTCAGGGAGAATTTCCTCACATTATAACAATCATTGACATCGATTCGGATGCCTATCTCGCATCCGAATACGATCAGAAAGCACCCGTGCTTGACATTGGCCCTTACCGTTTGCTATCCCCATTTGCAGAAGATGAAATTGCTTTTGCATTTATAGAAACCCAGAAAAAGCTTGATCGAGCTGAGGAAAAAGGTGACCGTATTGTACTTGAGCGATTCACGCAAGCTCCAAAGATGACGGGTTCAGATAAGTTTTCGTTATGGTTTTCAAAGCATTATATGTTGTTATTCAATCTGGTTGTATTTCTCTATGTTGGCTTGCCTTTCTTGGCGCCTGTATTTATGAAGGCCAATATTACTGTTCCTGCAACTGTGATCTATAAAATTTACAAACCGCTCTGTCATCAATTGGCCTTTCGTTCATGGTTTTTGTTCGGTGAGCAAGCCGCTTACCCGCGCGAGTTGGCTAATGTAGCGGGATTGATGACTTATGGTGAGGTATCAGGCAATGATGAATTTGATCTCGTTGCTGCGCGGGAATTTAATGGGAATGAGGTTATTGGTTATAAAGTAGCTTTTTGTCAACGGGATATCGCAATTTATACAGCGATACTGCTATTTGGTCTGTTGTTCAGCATAACCGGCAGACGGATTAAACCTGTCCCATGGTATGTATGGTTAATCATCGGGATCGTTCCAATTGGTTTGGATGGGGTTTCGCAGCTTCTCAGTCAAACGGGGCTGTCATTTTTAGCTTGGCTTCCACTTAGAGAGAGTTCGCCACTGCTGCGTACTATATCAGGTGGTTTGTTTGGATTTTTCACCGCCTGGTATGGATATCCATTTGTAGAGGAATCGGTTGCTGAAACTCGCAACCAGATGCAAAATAAGCTATCGCTTATCAAGCAGATCCTGAAGGAAAATTAAAAATAATTAAAGTTATGAGAACAAATATTAAGGACGGCATTAAATTTATTCAATTTGATATCTTTGAAGATATCGGGATCAATCACGCAGTATTCACCAGGCAAGGGGGGGTCAGCAAAGCACCTTTTGACTCATTAAATCTCGGCGGAACTGTGGGGGATGACCCTGACCATGTGATAGAAAACCACCTGCGGGTATTCCGAACAGTGAAGAGACCTTTTGACAGTCGTTTCGATGTATGGCAGGTACATGGGAAGCGGATTATTTGTACTGATTCCCCAAGGCCAATTGAGCGGGCGCATCTTAAAGCGGATGGGATTTTCACGGATAACCCGGAGGTAACGCTTTTAATGCGCTTTGCAGACTGCGTGCCGCTCGTTTTTGCGGACCCGAGTAAACATGTGGTGGGTATAGTGCATGCTGGATGGCAGGGCACGGTAAAACGGATCGCTGCTGAGGCAATAGAGGTATTAAAAAGGCAATATGCATCCAAACCAGAAAATTTATTATGTGCTATTGGACCGTCAATTTGCAAGAGTTGTTACCAAGTGAGCTTGGATGCCGCTCAGCAGTTCAGAGATGTTTTTGGACAGGAGGCGACTGCTTTTATCGAAGATCGAGATGATGGGATATATTTAGACCTATGGAAAGCTAACCAGATGACGCTTGAAAAAGCTGGCGTTAGACACATCGAGCGGGCGGACCTTTGCACAGCGCACCATCTGGATGATTGGTATTCACATCGTGCTGAAAAGGGCAAGACCGGCCGCTTTGGTGTTGTGATTGCACTTAAGTAAGATATTTGGTATTTACTCTTATTACTGGAAGAGGATGATTACACAAGAAATAAAGCTTATTGAACAAATAAAAACAAATTTAACCAAAGTTCAGGCCGGTATACAAAAAGCTGCCGACCGTGTTGGACGTGACCCGGCATCAGTAAAGTTGGTGGTTGTCACGAAGAGGATGCCAATCAATATCGTTCAAGCAGCTATTAAGTGTGGTCTGCGATGTTTCGGTGAGAATTATGCAGAAGAGGGTGTTGAAAAGATCAAAGCTTTAGGTGACCAAGATGATCTTGAGTGGCATATGATTGGCCATGTGCAAAGCCGGAAAGCAGGACTAGTCTGTGCATATTATGATTTTCTGCAATCTTTGGATAGACTGAAATTAGCACGCTTGCTTGATAGGGGAAGGGCAGGACAGAATGCAATCTTACCGGTGCTGCTTGAATTCAATGTTAGCGGTGAAGAAAGTAAGTGTGGGTTACCAGCGACGGATGAAGATCAATGGAAAGAACTCCTCCCAACGTTGAAAGAACTTCAACACCACCGGCACCTGCTAATTGAGGGATTGATGACGATGTCACCTTTATTCAGAAATCCTGAAGAAGCAAGACCTTATTTTAAGCGTTTGAAGAAACTCCAAAGTTTTCTAATAGATAATTTGCCTGAATTTTCTTGGCGTGAGCTATCCATGGGAACCTCCTCCGATTATGAGGTCGCTGTTGAAGAAGGAGCAACGATTATACGCATTGGCGAAGCAATCCTGGGCCCAAGGCCTGAAAGGAAATGAGAAGATATCAATGATCATTGTAATCAGTTTCATTCAAGTGATTTCAAAATGTTTCATATGGGTTGTTGTTGTTAATTCACTGCTTTCTTATTTTTTACAGCCATTTCATCCAATTCGTGAGGCATTGGATAAGGTTATAGAACCCTTATTGCGCCCAATACGGAAAGTTATCAAGCCCGTCAACGGGATTGACTTCAGTCCGCTTGTCTTAATTTTGCTTGTCTATCTGGTGGAATTTCTTTTTACCCAATTATTATTGGTATTCGTTTTATAAACTTCGCATCGTGATGCAGATAAACAGGAACTTCCCATCACTTTGAGGACAGCTCGCGTTTTATTCACTCATGAGATGAATTGTAGGTGTGTGTTTGAGGATCAGGATTTGAATAAAATGCGACCACAGGTCGCACATTGCAGGAGCGTGGTTGGTGAGCGAGCGGATTGCAGATCGCCAGGGGTGAGTGTGGAACCACAGGCACTGCAACCGTCATCAAGCACTTCTGCCACAGCCAGACCTTTTTTAGATTTTAGAAGACCCTGATAAAGATTTAGTCCTTCAGCGGATATGCCTAATATTACGGCCTGGCGTTGAGGGATCAGATTGGACAGCTCTTTTTCCAATTTCATGTTTTCACCTGATAGGCTAGCGTTTTGAGAGGCCTTATCTCCTTGTGCTTGCTTATGTTGATCTTCCGCCATTTTACTTTTTTGCTGCGCTTCTTCAAAGGCGATCATACATGCGAGCTGATCATCTTCTAATTTAGAAATATAACGTCTCAACGCTTCTGATTCTTGTTGTAGGTCCTGTAATTCTTTAGGGTTTTTAATTTTGCCGCTAAACAAATTAGTCTGTGAACGTTTCAGTTTTAGCTGCTGAGCCTCAACCAGATTTTCACTTTGTTTGAGTTCAGTCCTCCGTTTGTTTAGCTCTTGCTTTGATCCCTCAAGTTTCATCAGTGCCTTTTGAACTGCTTCATCCTGCCTGAGGATTAAATCAATTTCCTTCATGCGTTTACCTATGCGGTTAATTTGTGTGTCGAGAGTTTGCAATCGAAAGAGATTTAACGCTTGGTTCATCAGTAATCCTTTTAGACAGCAATGAAACGCAGCCAAAGTGATTCATAAAGTAAATTATCATATAATTTTATCATTGATGGATTGACAAAGCGAATCAATGTAAAAAGAGATAGCTTTATTAGATGTTTTTCTAATCATGATAAAATTCATAGGTTATTTTCAGTAATGAATAGTTCAATAACCTTTCCAAGGAGCATGAGTATGGTAGGAAGTGTAACTGAAGTACAGGGTATTGGAGAAAAACTTACAAAAAACCTGGAAAAAGTCATTGTAGGAAAACAGAACACATTAACATTAACTATCATTGGTCTTCTATG
>JAUXFJ010000204.1 GCA_030620065.1 Anaerolineaceae bacterium | reverse complement strand
TATACAAAACCGCATTAGCCAGATTGTGGAAAATGAGCGTATCTATCATATTCTGATAGTCTCCAGCGGCATTAACCTGAGTGATCTTGCCGGCGCCGAAGCACTGGTTTCTGAAAACAGGCGTCTCGAAGAACACAATGGTGGTTTATATTTTGTCGGCATCAAATCATCCGTGTATGAATTTGCGGCCCGCTCATGTTTCATCAAACAGATTGGCAGTGACCATTTCTTTGATACCAAGACGATGGCTATCAACAGCATCTATGATCGCCTCGATAGATCTATCTGTGCAACCTGTCAATCCATGATCTACAAGGAGTGCCAATAAACGACTGAATTTAAAGATTCATGAGACGGTTTACGAATTGGCGTAACATCGATGACGGAGCCAGAGAGAAGCAAGGCTATATATCAATTAACCTGATGTTATGCATAAAAAATATGTCTGAAATTTCAACAATTATAATTCTTACCGGTGGGGCAGGTGGTTGTATTCTCGTAGGTGGGATTATAGCGAGCTTTGAGCGCATTCAACCTGATTGGCTTGAGAAGGAATTCCGGCATTTTTTAATTGCTTTTGGTGGAGGTATTCTTTTAGGTGCTGTAACTATAGTGCTAATACCCGAAGGAATATCAGGCATGAATGGCTCTATGTTCGCCATTCCTGTAATCCTCATAGGTGGCTTCTCTTTTTTTGTTATTGAGCGAGCCTTAGGGTTAAGACGCCGAGAGTCGCCGCAATTGATGGGAATGATTTTAGATTATGTGCCTGAGGCTATCGCTTTGGGTGGATTAGTTGCCTTTAATTCTCCCGTTGCTCCTTTATTAGCTCTACTCATTGGTTTGCAAAACCTCCCGGAGGGTTTTAATGCCTATAGAGAGCTTATTGACCGTAATGAATCCAGCCCGGGGAAAACACTGTTTTCGATGAGTGTTTTAGTCATAATCGGACCGATTGCAGGTCTTAGCGGTTTCTTCTTTCTTTCAGATCATCAAGCTGTATTAGGAGCGATCATGCTATTTGCATCGGGGGGTGTTCTCTATCTGATATTTCAGGATATTGCGCCTCAATCACGATTGAGCAAGCATTGGGCGCCTCCTCTTGGTGCTGTTATAGGCTTCTGTGTCGCTTTGTTCAGTGAAATGCTAGTAGTAAATGCCTAACGGACAAGGATAGACCCAGGAACGCGAGCCACGATCTTATTCGTTATCGGTGATCCACGAATGACCGCAATAAGGAGCAACTCCAGCCATTCAATTCGCTGATGAAATCGAGATAATCGTACTGGCAGTCAATTGCAAGTATGTCAGATTTGGGATAGATGTCAGCGCGGCCCCGTATAGCGATGATTCATGCAGTTTGTATAGGCAACGTCATACACAGCCTGGGGATTTTCCGCCATGCTGTTGCCAACCGCTGCACCAGCCCCAGCTCCGACTACGGTTCCAACACCTCGATACGATCCGGCATGACCATAATGTCCACCATGCCAGCCATAGGGATAATAGCCGTATCGGTTAATTCCCCCGCCAATCGCATTGCCAACGAGCCCTCCGATTGTCGCGCCAGCGACCGTCTTAACAACATTCCCTGTTCCGGCTTGAGATGAAGCGCGGCTTGCCTGTTGTCGGCACCTGGCTTCAAGCGTCTGCCCCGGCCCCACACTCGGCCCTGCTGCCGCCTGGTATTGTCCTGTCTGGCAACCACCTATGCTCAAAACAATTACTGCAACAGCAATAAAACAGATAAGTTTTAACATGCCCTATTCCCTCCATTGCGATTAAGATTATGATTAAGATGTTGATTAACCTATATTTGGAAACAATAGATGTCTTTCCCATCACTTTTTATTTTAGACACGCAGAGTCATAATTACCATGTAAATACTATTGATAATTATCAATATTCCGTGGCTCTGGGAAGAATCTACTGATCCATTGATCTGAATCAGGTTTTGAAGCTGGTTTCAAAGCCAACCAAATTTTAGGTGAATGGTTAACCCGATCCCAAGATATCGGATTTATGCCAGCAAGATGGAGCAACTACAGCCAATCACTGAATCAACAGTCCGGGCAGATTTTGAGGGGTGCTGCGAACGGCAGCACCATACTTATAACGGTCATTGGCTGATCTTAGAGGAAGCAACTTTTTATCCTTTCTTCCTTTCATCACGCCAGATTCAGCCATTTTGAGAAAATTTACTCGATTTATTAGAGGCATATAGATACTATTTGGATATTGCTGAACTGAGATAGACAGAACTGTCTATCTCAGTTCACAAAGAAACTGTGAAATAAACTGTTAGGCGCCCTCCTGAATGTCGCTTGTTTAACAAGTATCGCCCTATATTTGATATGGAGTACATATACGATGACTGTTGAAGCTAGTATGTTTTATCCACACTACTATCTAAAGAAATATACTGATCTGGAAGCCGCATTTGGTTCGGATATTGATAACCCTTCCGTCCTTGCCCCCGGCTAGTACTTTTTAAAGTAGTCATATAGAATACTTCCCAGATAATTTGGACACTCTCACTTTCACCCAATAAGATCGTGCCCATGCCGGGCACACACAAGGCACTCCAGCGGATGCTCGTACCTCGCGCCGCTGAGCTTGGTCGTTAGATGCCAGAAATAAGAAAATCAATTGCATCAATAATTTCATACCTATAGTTCTCGAGTGAAATTACTTTAGTTTTTAATATAGATTTTGGTACAGTTGTCATTTGATGAGTTAGTAAAATAAAACTTTCATTATTGATTTGTAGCACCGGACATAGTTTTTTTACTGAAATATTGTTTGATGATGACTGCATCGAAAAAGGAATAACAAGTCGAGAATTTAAGTCATCAAGTAAAGAATTTTGTATATCTATAAAATATGGGTAAGTGTCATTTGATGATGCATCTTCATTCAAGTAAACAGTAAACTGACTCATTAAAAATCCCTGTATTTATCAGAGAACAAACCATTTTGGTCAACTAACTTATTTAAAGAATTAATGGCACTTTTATTTTCTTTCAACCAATTTTCTCTCTCAGTTCTTCTTAACTCGCTTTCAAGAGCATGTTCAAGTGTCGCAGATAAATTAATTTTTTGGTTCCTGGCTTTAGATAGTAAGTCACTGTTTACACTGAGGTTTGTTGGTTTTTTTGTTGCGTTTTTATCAAATATTTGTAGCATATTAATTGCCTCAATAATAATGCGCATGCATTATACGCATAGCAAATATAGCAAAGAAATATGCATCTAATCAAGGCTAATGCACTCGGACAGCAAAATGCGCTGCTTCGCTCTGCTTTTTGCTGCCGGTGATGTGAGGCGTTATTGACGATATTTGAATGACTGCAATGGAGCACTATGTGTAGCTACACATAGTTCATTACTACACATAGATACTCAGAGCGGTCATTCAGATTTTCGAAACGTAAGGTAATTATTGAGCCAATCGGCCATTCGATTCCATGATTGAAGCAGCTCGATTAAACGAATCTACAGCGTTGGATGACTACCCCTCAAAGCCTCTGGAGCGTACTATCGGGACATTCCTTCCAGGCTGGCTGCATTCCTGGTCATTACACTGAGAAAGTCGCCCGCTTCGGGGCGGTTACCACAGGGATCGAAGACGATGCTCTCCACGCCGAGGCTGCGCAGTCTCTCAGCAGTTTTCGGTATGGGCTCTGCCTCCCACAGCATCCACTTCGCAGGGTGCTCCTCAAGTATCTTCACAAACTCCGCCCATTGGCTCTCGTCCGG
>JAUXFJ010000136.1 GCA_030620065.1 Anaerolineaceae bacterium | reverse complement strand
TACCCCAGAGAGGTTGTCATTTCCCAATGATGGGTGACAGGTGTATGTGGATATGAGGAATTCCTTGCCGGATGTCCCCTTGATAACGCCTTCGCCGTAAGTCAGGCTGCCGGGTTCGAGGGTTGAATCAATGCGGACTGTATACTGTTCCTTTTTATCAAGAGCAAGGTACTGCTCATGTGTCAGGCAAAAGCCCCATGTTTTATTGTAATAACTGGTGCGGTAGGGTATTGCATCCGGCAAATCAGGTAATGAGAAAAGGTGTTTGGAAAGCTCATCGAAACTCATTAGCGCATCAATTGGGGTGCTGTAATTAACCACATGCAGGTTATTTGCCTGAAAATCGATAACTCGCTTTCCAGACGAATCTTTCACATAAGCATCTTTGATATTCCACTCATCAGGCACAGTCCAGTCGTAGCAGGAGGTCCCGGAGGGAACTTCATAGAGGTCAAAATCGATGTCCTCAAGCAATATCGAAAGCGTCTGGCGGACACCATTGCCAGTGATGCTGCGGCAAATCGGAAAGAGTCGTTTCAGGAGGGAGTTTGCTTTTTCGCAATAAGCATTCCAGTCTGGGTTGTAATCTGTCAAGGAAGTCCTCCTGAGTTTTCAATTAAGAATTTCATTTAAGACGTGTTTTATTTGATTTTGTAGCCAATCAAAATATACCATAGGAATAGTTTCGGTTCTTTGCAGACTTGAAGCAGGCATTTTATCCCCCCGACATGATTTTTGGTTTTATCCTATCAGCATATTAATAAAGGACTCTGGAATCCAGAAGTTGCCCATTTTGAAGCCATAAGCAGCCACCGCGCTGCCAATCAGCATCAGGGCGCTGAATATGATCAGTATGATATCCCACCAGTGAAATTTCAATTCGAAAAGCCATGTACGTTTGTACTGCCCAAAACAGCGCAAGTCCATGGCATTTGCCACATCCTCACTGGCGACAATCGAGTTCATAGTAATCGGAACAATCAAGGGTGCAATGCGCAGAATTTTGCGGAACAGCCCCCCTTTGACCTTTTCAATTTCGTAGCCGCGCGCTTTTTGGGCATCTAAAGTGGCGGCGGAATCTTGTGCCAGGGTTGGTATAAAGCGGAACGACAGCTCCATTGTATAAGCAAAACGATCTGGCATGCCAAGCCCGTGGAAAGTGGCTCCGTAGCTGCGTGAGTCCATTGTATAGGGGATCAGGACAAATATTGCAGAAATGCCCCCCAAGCGCAAAAGTTGACAGATTGCAAACCAAAGCCGTTCAGCCGTCAATCCAAAATGAATATGCCAATTGACCCAGGGAATGGTGAAACCCTGCGTCCATACTTCATGACCACCGGGAGGCACCACTCCGCCTGCACCGCCGCCTGTAATCAGCGTGTTGATCACGATCATTGAGAAGAGCATGACGCTAACCAGGAGCCAGCCGCGGCGGGTCTCTTTCCATTTTGTGCGCCCGAATGTATACCAGACCACGGCGATGATAAAGAAAAAGATCAGGAACCTGGCATCCCAAAACATTGTGCAGGAGATCAAGAACGCACAAGAAAAGATCCAACGTGCACGCGGATCAATTCTATCCATGATGCTGTTGCGATATTTATAGCGCCAGGTGACCAACACAATAATCGGTTCCTATACGAGCATCACCAGCAGCCATTCATATGAATGGCTGCTGGTGAATTGTAGTTAAAGCTTATTGACGACCAGATCGTTGAGCGACGGCTGCGTAGGCAACCATCAAGATTGGCAACAGGATCAGGCCATTGGCGATGTTGGTCAGGAAGGCGGGCAAAAAGTTGTAATATATGACGGCAGTCATGTCGGCTCCCGAGACCCACATTTCAGAGATGGCGGCTACGCCCATGCCACCGGCTGCGCCGAGGATAACAAAGAATTCTCCAAGCAGCAGAGATTTAATGGCTTTGTAATCAATGATGGCTACGGCGATAAGACCAGGGATGAGACCCATAATACCATTACCGAGGTCCCACCAGAACCAGAATCCCCAACCGCTGAGCAGGTCTGAAAGAATATTGCCAATAAAACCAGTGATGAAACCGACAATGGGACCGAAGGCGATACCAAAGAACATGGGAATGACTACGGCGGGGCGCATGGCAACATTGCCTGAACCGGGCAACTGCATAAAGTTCGTTGCATAGGTCAGGACCGCGTAGAGGGCTGCGCCAATGGCGGAGTAGACCACCTCGCGGGTTCCAAACTTAAATAATGATTTCTTCTTTTCTGACATTTGATATTTCTCCTTTTCTAGTGAACTTGAATAAAATGTATTGCATTATATTTAACCTATAAAGTGAGCGATAGTTTCAGCCCGATAAAAACTGCCAGTCTTTGGCAGGTATTGCATATTGAGCTTCAATAGAGAAGTTGGTAATATTCTGAATTTTTTTAATTGTAACTCATCTTGCAAAACATCCTGCGGTCTGCCATCTGCAACGATCTTTCCGCCGTAAAGGATTAGGATGCGGTTCGCATAGATCAATGCCAGGTCGAGATCATGTGTAATAAAAATGACCGAATCAAAACCGGGCATTTGCAGGATCGCATCCATAAAAGCCTGGTAATTCCAATAATCCTGACCTGCAGTAGGCTCATCCATCATCAAGATACGTGAGCGCATGGAGAGGATGGCAGCAATGCTGATGCGCTTCTGCTGGCCAAAGGACAGGGCGAGGGGAGGGGTATCTAATTCTTCATTGAGATGGACCGTTTCAATTGCCCATGTGACGTTTTTGTCGATTTCTTCTGGTGAAAAGCCTAGATTTTTAGGTCCAAAGGCGAGCTCTTCCTTTACTGTGGGGGCAAAAAGCATTTGTGTGGGACTCTGAAAGACATACCCCACGGTGTGTGCCGCTTCCGCAACTGTCATCTTCTGTGTATCAAGACCTTCCAAAAGGACATGCCCTTGGGTTGGTTTTAACAAGCCTAATGCATGCTTGACCATTGTCGTTTTTCCAGAACCATTATGGCCAAGTACAGCAATCACATCCCCTTTATGGATTTCAAAGTTGATGTCATCCAGTACTTCAGGACTATCTTCATTGTATTGAAAATGTACTCCCTCGAAACTCAACAGGGTTTCCGGGTTTTTATAATTTGGTTTTAGGACGGGGTAGAATTGCGGCGCTGGTGCATTGCGCGCTCTCTCCACGACGATATCTGCTGGTAATTTGATACGCCGGTAGTCCACAATGGCCATCAAACCCTTACTATCACCGCAGTATGTCACCTGACCTTCATCAATATAGACCACTGTATCCGGGTGAATGGTCAACACGTCCTCAACGCGGTGCTCCACGATCACAACAGACAAGCCTTCATCTGCGAGCTGGCGAAAAGTCTGCAAGGCCTCATGCGCTGAAGCAGGGTCGAGACTAGAGAGTGGTTCATCCAACAGCAGAATTTTAGGCTTCATGACCAGGACACCGGCCAGGGCAATCTTTTGCTTCTCCCCGCCTGAAGTCCCAAAGGTTTCTCGATCGCGCATATGGAGAATGCCGAGGTGCTCAAGCGTTTCATCAACGCGTGGGATGATCTCGTTGCGCGGAATTCCAAGGCTTTCAAGTCCGAAGCCTACTTCATTAAGCACGTATGACCCGAGGATCTGACGCTCAGGATCCTGCAGCAGGGTACCTACGGCTTGAGAGATCTCAGCCATTTGCATTTCGAAAACGGAGCGTCCAAAAAGTTTTATGTCCCCGCTGATTTTCCCGTGATAGGCATTTGGAATCAGTCCGTTAGCGCAGCGCATCAAGGTTGTTTTTCCACAGCCGCTGGAACCGGCAATTAAGAGCAATTCACCAGGTTGAACGGAAAAGCTGATATGTTGAATGGCAGGTTCACTGCGAGTATTGTATTGAAAGCTCAGATCATCAAAGACCAGAGCGGCCGCGTTGGTTTTAGGCATTTACGATAACCTCAATAATGTCGCCGATTTGAGCACCAGTCTCCTTTGCAGCATTGCCATTGACCACAGCAATTTCCACATAGTTTTCGGCATCAATCAGGGCAACTAGTTCGCCGGCCTGGCGGTGTCCATACGAATGCACCAGGCCTTCTATTTTGTGTTCTTTGAGTTGGAAACTCACATCATCGGGATTGGATATCAATTTGGCAGGCAAATCAGTGGTTAAATTGCCGAAAACGTCAATGATTGTGATGTGTGCCAACCAACCTGAGTCGGTTTTCTGTGGGCGTGGGAGATCCAACCTTATTGGATCGTCAATCGTATCTCCTAATGCTTGCAGCGGTACGCCGGCTGCCAAATGTGCACCAGTGGGTGCGAAGATATCGCGGCCATGGAAAGTATGGCTTACTTGCGGCAGCCAGTACTTTGGGTTGTTGAGATGTACAATCTCAATTGGCAGCCCTGCTGCTTCACTATCTATCAAGATGGGTGTGATCAAGCCGTTATCTGGAACGATGAACTGCTGCTCCCCGATCTTTAGACCAATTGGGCGGCGTTGGGTTCCAACGCCAGGATCAACGACCGCAATGTGTACGCTGCCAGGTGGAAAGAAAGGCACCACGCGCCAAAGTGCGTAAGCCCCCTGAAGCACATTTTGGGCTGGGATATCGTGAGTTATGTCCGCGATATGTGCGTCGGGCGCGATTCCCCAGATGACGCCTTTCATAACGCCAATAAAACCATTGAGATTACCAAAATCAGTTGTAAGGGAAATGATACTCATGGAGTAATGTATAGCATTTATGGAATCTTAAGTCAAGAGGAAAAACATTCTTTTTTGTTCTTCAAACTTGACCTTCTGTTACCAATCGGGCAAAATGTTCAAAGGAGCGATCGTAAGTGCGTTCAGCCTTGTCCGGAAAGCAGCATCCAGGCAGCTCGCGCATTTGGAGATGATATTGCAAGCATTCACAGCACAGCCCTTTGCGGCGGCAGGGTTCGTAGGTGCAGTTGCATCTGCTCAGATTCTGGTCTTGTTTACATTCCATAAGGTGTTTCCTTCTATTCACTCTTTGCCATATTCTGTATTTTAGGTATTCACATGTTCGCGAGCCTTAGAGCAGGTGATCCTTTTTCTGTTCCTTCAGGCGATTAACAATTTTTTTAACATCTTGCTCATGACCGCGCGCACAAAGCAAG
>JAUXFJ010000044.1 GCA_030620065.1 Anaerolineaceae bacterium | reverse complement strand
TGCCTGTGGGTAGTATTGTTTTACGGCAGAGTAAAGATTAGAATGGGGATTAATTTAGTTTACAAATATTAGAGCTTGATTGTTTTGTGACACAGCAGACCCTTAGGGCCGTGAAACCCTAAGGGTCTAATTTTATACTCTAAACCAGCCCTTTATCTACCAATTTTTCAAAGCGATTGACGATGTCCGCCAGATAAGCAAATGCTTTCTCGACGGGTTCGGGCTGTGTCAGGTCAATGCCAGCTTTTTTGAGTGCATCCAGCGGATACATGGCACTGCCGGTTTTGAGGAATTCGAGGTAATTTTCCACAGCATCAGGCGTGCCTGCAAGGACGCTGTTTACCAGTGCATGCGCACCTGAAATACCGGTGGCGTATTGGTAGACATAGAAGTTCATATACATGTGGCTGAACTGCGCCCAGGTGATGCCGATACGGTCTTCATCATAAGCCACTTCATCCCCGTAACCTTCCTTGAAGAGTTCGGCACAGCGTTTGGTCATGAGATTGGCGTTCATCGGGGCACTTTTTTCCACGCCTTCATGCATTTCAAGTTCCCAACGTGCCAGGGTAGGCATGATGAAGAAGTAGCGGTGGAAGTTGGACATGGCTTCTTCGATCAATCCAAGTTGGAATGCCGGATCCGTCTGCGTGCGTAAGAGATAATCCCTCACCATGGCCTGATTGAAATTCGAGGCAACCTCGGCAACGAAGATGGAGTAATGGCTATAGATGAAAGGTTGATTCTTGCGCGTGAGGTAAGAGTGCATTGAATGTCCCAGTTCATGCGCCAGTGTACTCAGACTGAAAATGTCGTCTGCATAGCTGACCAGAACAAAGGGATTGGTGCCATAGGCACCGCTTGAAAATGCACCCTGTCGTTTGCCTTTGTTACGTGCACGGTCAATCCAGCGGTCTTCAAGGCAGCCGCGCCGTAAAACATTGACATATTCTTCACCCAGTGGTGCCATGCCCTCCGAGATCCAATCCACAGCTTGTTCAAAAGGAACAACCGGGGGCTGCTTCATGAGGGGCGCTTTAATATCATAAACCCCAAGTTTTCCAAGCCCCAAGGCTTTGCGGCGGATGGACCAATACTTATGCCATGTGGGCAGGTTCTTCTTGAAAACCTCGATCAGGTTGTAGAAGACCTCTGTGGGGATGAAGTTGGGCTCCAGAGCGGCTTCAAGCGAAGAGCTGTATCCTCGGGTGCGCATGGTGAGGACGTCTTTTTGTAATCCGCCGAGCTGGATGGTCGCCAGGCTGTTTTTGTATTCCAGATAGCCGTCAGCATAATTTTCCCAGGCTGTACGCCGAGCTTCACGGTCAACATGGGTGATTAAGGAACTAATACTGCTCTGACCGAGATCATGCGTCTTGCCGCTGCTATCGACAGCGGGCTTGAAATTTAGCTCAGCATTGGTAAGGGTGGTGTAGATGCGGTAGGGGATGCCGAGGGCTTCACCTGAAAGTGCCAATACCTGTTCTACTTCTTTTGAACGAATGTGGGCTTTTTGGCGTTCCAGTTCGTCAAAGTAATGCTTGTAGATTGCCAGGCGCGGTTCTTTTTCAATCCATTCGGAGAGAGTCTCTATGCCAATTTGCATCAGCTCAGGGTCAATAAAGGATCCTGCAGCGTGCACTTTATACGCCAGACCCTGTCCCTGACCAGCACGTGCCATTGAATCTTGGTCATTGGTATCCACAGCGCTGCCCAGCATGGCGTATACAGTGATTTGCATAACTTGGATGTAGGCTTTGGTGAAAACTTCCAGGCAATCAATCAAGGCCTCAGGTCCTTCGGCAAGTTTTCCTTCGAAAGCGCTCAGCTTCGGTATTTGGGGATCCACCTCTTTGAGAGCGGATTGCCATGCCTCAACAGAAGGGAAAATACTTTCCAGATCCCAGGTTTCTTCAATCGGCACATCGGTACGATTTGGCAGTTTGGTTGGTTCCATAATTAAACTCCTTTATTAAGAATGAGATCAATTTGACGCACAGGCATTGTCATGAATTGATAGAATACCATAAAACTGACTTTGGCATGGGTGTTCTGTCAATTTCCTAGTCTAAAATTGTAACAAATATTTTCCCCGGGATTGGATTTGTGATGGATGAGGTATACTTTGTAAAGATAACCCACTTAATTATGACAGACCAATAAATACCCCAAAGCAAAGGAGACTTACCCCTCATGCCAAGCAGTAAATTCTTACGTTACCTGCTCTTCGGTTCGCTTTATTTCACCCAGGGCACCATCTTGGGCTATTTTGCGTCTTTGAATGCCCTTTATCTGCTTGATAAAGGACTGACCATGACCAGTATCGGCGTCTTTGGCACTATTGCACTCATCCCGTTCGTTCTCAAGGTTTTTCTGGGGATGTTGAGCGATCGGGTCAACCTCTTTAAGATGGGACACCGTAAACCCTATATTTATATTGGCCTGGCAGTACAGTTCCTGTGCTTGCTGGCTGTCCCTTTCATTGACCCAAAAGCTTCTTATTGGGGGTTTATTGCCATTGCCTTCACGCTGCAGATGGGTATGGCGCTATATGACACCTGCACGGACGGGCTGGCGCTGGATACCACCCCTGAAGCAGAGCAGGGTAAGATCCAGGGTTTTATGGTCGGCGGTAGGGCGATCGGAACGATCGTGGCTGCATCAGCAGTCGGTTTGCTGGCTCAGCACGTCTCCTGGCTGGCGGTTTTCTGGGTGTTGGCTGCCCTGACACTTCTTCCATTGCCTCTTATCTTCTCATTAAAGGAAAGCGAACGGCCATCAGAAAAACGTTTTGAGTGGAAAGCATTTGGCGCTTTCAAAAACTGGACTGTTATTGCTGCCGGATTGGCTGGACTGGTCATCTTTTTGGTGATCGTGGGCGCTAATCAACTGGTCAATCCCTATCTTCAAAAAGAACTGGGCATCACCCTCTCTCAGGCTGGTTTCATCACTTCGCTGTGGGGGATCGGTGTTGTTATTGGGAGCGTGGTCGGCAGTTTGTTGATGAGCAAGCTTAAGGTAAAGAAAGCGACCCTGGCGATTCTGGCCATGGTTAGTGCGACGCTGCTCCTGTTGGCGTTTCTGGTTCTGGCCAAATATGGACTTGTCTTTGCAATTGTGCTTGTCGTATCTTACGGCATCGCCTATGGCGCCGCGCAAACAGTCACCTTTGCCTTATGTATGCAGTTTGTCGACCAGCGTATTGCAGCTTCCATGTTTGCCATTCTGATGGCATTTACCAATGTCGGGCAGGGAATTGGGCTTGGATTGGGAGGTGCACTTTCCGACGCTGTCACTTTCCGCTGGACCTTTGTGATTTTCGCGGCTTTAAACTTGTTGATTTTGCCCTTGCTGCCAGCCATGTTCAAACGTAAACAGATTCAGGTCCCTGTACCTGAAAAATAATTGATTTATAACCTATCAACCCCCTGTGAATTCTTCCAGGGGGTTTTGTTTCTTCTATGATAAACTTGCAGCGTTATGAACGCTAAAACACTCACGACGCTCGAATATCCCAAGATTCTCGCCCGACTGGTTGATTATGCTGCCTTCAGCGCTTCGGTATTGTTGGCAGAGTCCCTGCAGCCGACCAATGATTTGGATGAAGCTACGGCGCGCCAGGCAGCCACGCGTGAAGCGCGCTATGTACTCAGCATAAACAATAACTTTAGTTTTAATGGTGCTCAAGACTTGCGCCCCTTGATCAAATTAGCTGAACGCGATGGCGTGCTCGAGCCAGCCGATCTTTTGGCTGTCAAGAATACTTTGATTGTCTCGCGCTCTGCACAACGAGTTCTTGAGCATATGGCACAGGAAGTTCCGCATCTGGCAAGCATAGGTCAAGGGCTGCCAACAGGGCTTGGTTTGGTGGATATGATCAGCAAGACCATCTCAGGGCGCGGCGAAGTACTTGATTCGGCTTCTGATGCACTGGGAAAGATCCGCTCTGATCTAAAAATTTCCTACGAACGCTTGATCTCGCGGCTTGAGAAATATATTAGCGATCCGCACTCAGCGCGTATGCTGCAGGAGAATCTCATTACTCAGCGCGCGGGACGTTATGTGCTGCCTTTACGGGCAGAATACAAGGGGCGTATCAAAGCTGTGATTCACGATCAATCCTCATCAGGTGCGACACTATTCATTGAACCGCTGACTGTGGTGGAGCGGAACAACCGCTACCGAGAGCTGCAGTTGGCTGAAAGAGATGAAATCAGGCGCGTTTTACATGCAATGAGCCAACGAGTGGCTGAAAACGCTCAGGCTCTCGTTATGATGGTTGAAGCTTTGGCAGACTTGGATCTCGCCTGTATGTGTGCAAAATATGCCGAAGACATGCAAGCTTGTGAGCCCGTTTTGCTGCCTATCCAGCCTAAGCTGAATAAAGATCACCCAGGCAGCACCATTCACCTGCTGCAGGCACGGCATCCTTTGCTGGATGCGAGCAAGGTGGTGCCCATTGATGTGGAGTTGGATGATGAGACCTTTGCCTTGGTCATCACGGGACCCAACACGGGCGGGAAAACAGTAACATTAAAGACGGTTGGGCTGCTTGCCTTGATGGCGCAATCGGGAATGCAAATCCCGGCTTTATCCGGATCTAAGATAAGTATTTTTAAGGATATTTTTGCTGATATTGGCGATGAACAATCAATTGAACAATCTCTTTCGACTTTCTCGGGGCATGTAACCCAACTGGTTTCGATCCTTAAGCAAGCCGATTCAAAGTCCTTGGTGCTATTGGACGAGTTGGGTGCGGGCACTGACCCTCAAGAAGGTTCTGCTTTGGCAAGGGCGGTGCTGACGCATTTGCTGCAGCGCAAGATTACCAGTTTGATAGCAACGCACTATCCCGAATTAAAGGCTTACGCACATACGACAGCGGGGGTGGTGAATGCCAGTGTTGAGTTTGACCTCAAGACTCTCGAGCCAACATACCATCTCACTATTGGTTTGCCGGGGCGCTCAAATGCTCTGGCAATCGCTGAGAGATTGGGTCTGCCGCAGGAGATTGTGGCATCAGCGCGTTCAGAGATCAATCCGGCAGACTTGCGTGCCGAAGATCTTTTGGATGAAATCCACCGCCAGCGAGATTTGGCACGCCAATCGCGCTTGGCTGCAGATGAAGCGCGCCAGCAGGCTGAAGATAAGCGTGAAGAAATAGCTATGCGTCTGGAAAAAATTGAGGACGAGCGAATACAGATTCTTGAACAGGTACGTCAGCAGGCTGAAGGCGAGGTACAGAAACTGCGTGACGATATGGAAAACCTGCGCCGTGAACTGGCGCGTGCTCGTCAGCCGCTTGACATCCTGGATGAGGTTGAAGAAGTTATTGAAGAGCTTGAGGTGGAAGTGGCTCAGCCTGTAGAACGCAGAAGTCCAGTCCGAAAAACTCGCACTCCCAGCGGACCTCTACGTTTGGGGGAAAAGGTACATCTCAAGTCAATTGACCAGGATGGAGTGATTACCTCTTTGAGCGAAAATGATGTTGAAGTTCAGGTGGGTGTTTTGAGAGTGCGTGCCCGTCAGTCTGATGTTCTGCGGAAAGCGCCTTCTGACGAGAATGAGGTTGTGGATAAACCTATGACCAAACGCGTCGGCAATACCTCTCTACCATCCGTCGACTCACCCGGGGTGGAGTTGGATATTCGTGGTCAGCGTGTGGACGATGCTCTTGATGAACTGCAGCACTATTTAGAGCGTGCCTATATGGCAGGTTTGCCGTATGTACGCATCATTCATGGTAAGGGTACTGGGAAGCTGCGCTTAGCTACCCGCGAAGACTTGGGGCAATCGCCGCATGTGAGCAGTTGGCAATCCGGAGGGGCTTCAGAAGGGGGCGATGGCGTAACGGTTGCCAAGATTCGGGAGAATTAATAAGTTCTTCCGGTCAATTTTATTCTAATTTGGAACTTAAAACGCCTCCCAGAAGACATGGAAGGCGTATGATATAATCCCAAGATGCCGAAGGTGGGAATCGAACCCACATACCCGAAGGTACGCGATTTTGAATCGCGCGCGTCTGCCTGTTCCGCCACTTCGGCTGATGCTAAGTAGTATAACCAAGTCCAGGTTTTAGGTCAAGCCCCGTGGAGCAGCATCGTGCCCTGGAGGGTTTTATTATGATAGTTACATTGATTATTTTTGGAGTAGAAAATGCAGCTTGGAATTATCGGGTTTCCCCAATCTGGGAAGACCACCCTTTATAAAGCCTTAACACGTGCTGACATTCCAACGGAGATTAGCGCTGGTCATTTGGAGGTGCATACAGCAGTTGTTGATGTGCCTGACCCGCGGGTTAAGAAACTTATTGAAATATTTATTCCAAAAAAGTATATTTATGCTAAGGTAACCTACGCGGATATTGCTGGTTTGGATGGTAGTGCTGGTAAAAACGGCATAGTGGGGGCTTTGTTAAATCGACTTTCTCAGATGGATGGATTTATCCACGTCGTACGTCATTTTGAAAACAACAGGGTACCCCATATCTTGGAAAGTATTGACCCGCTGCGCGATATCATGTCCATGGATACAGAGTTCATTCTCAGCGATTTGATCATAGTTGAACGCAAGCTGGAGCACCTGGTTGATGAACACAGCAAAGGCGCTGGTCGTGACCGCAGTTTGATCGAACGGGAAACCAGGCTATTCGAACGGTTGCAGGTTGGGCTCAACGCCGAGAAGCCCTTGCGTGACGAAACGTTCACTGCTGAAGAAGAAAAGATGCTTTCCGGCTATGGCTTCCTCAGCCGTAAACCACAGATCGTGGTTATCAATCAATCTGAAGAGCAAGAGCCATTGAATATCAATCCGAATCACCAACACACGCTGGTGGTATGTATGCCTGCCAAATTAGAGATGGACATCGCTGAGCTGCCTGACGAGGACGCAGCATTATTTATGGCAGAATACGGCATACAAGAACCTGGCTTAAACCGTCTGATCAGGCTTTCTTATGACCTCTTGGGGCTGCAGTCCTTCTTCACCGCAAGTGAAAAAGAAGTGCATGCCTGGACTTTAAAGCGTGGTTTAACCGCGCATGATGCCGCGGGTGTGATCCATTCGGATATGGAAAAAGGTTTTATCCGCGCTGAGGTGGTGGCGTATGATGATTTGGCGAGATTGGGCAGCACGGCGGAAGTACGCGCCAAAGGCAAGCTGCGCTTGGAGGGTAAGGATTATATCGTCGCCGATGGGGATATACTGGTGATCAGGTTTAATATTTAAAGTCTTTAACTATAATTTAGAAGACGCTGCCAACCAGCAGTGTCTTTTTATTTAAATCCCTATCCACATAATCTATACACAATTTACATACGCTTTCATCACAATTATTTAAGAGGGTAAACATATACTGATGACACCAAATTGTCTATTAACTTGTAAAGGAATAAGAACATGGCAGCGAAAGCAAAGAAATCTAAAAAGAAGTCCCTGATTATCTGGTTGGCAATCATTTTCATCATCCTGTTGGTAGGTGGAGGATATACCTATTATCGTTTGGTTTACCTTCCGTCTCAAACCGTAAAAGAAGAGCAGGTAGTTCAGACTGCAACAGTAAGGCGGGACGACCTGATTCTGCGGGTATCTGGTGCTGCAATGTTGGTCGCTTCAGATGAACGAACCTTTGGTTTTGGCGCGTCTGGCAAGATCGTCAGTCTAAATGTTGCTGTTGGCGATGAGGTTGAGGAAGGGCACTTGCTTGCTCAGCTTAATAATTCAGGACAAACTATCGCACTGCAACAGGCTGAACGCAACCTTACAGAATTGACGTCTCCCTTGGCAATTGCAGAAGCAAAGCAAGCGGTCTCAAATTTGAAAGATACGGTCAAAGATGTACACGATCAATTGGCTTACTATATCAGTCCCAATGTGCTCTATTGGGAAGATTTTCGAGACGATGCCACTGCAGAGCTTAATGCAGCCAAAGAGGCGAATGATACTGCTGCCATCGAAGCTGCAGAAATGAATATAGAACGGGCAAATTCCAACCTGCTGAACAGCTGGTCAGTCTATGAGAGCGAATATGTACCAGATACATTTACTGTCGAGGAAATTGTGGATCGTGAAACCGTCACCTATATTGTGGAACCAACCGCAGAAGCTATTCAGGATGCACGCGACACGCTTTATCTTGCAAGACAGCGACTGATTGAAGCGCAATATCTTGTAACCGCGTTGGAAGAAGAAGTAATCCCTGAAGGGGCAACTGGATCTGGAATTACACAGTTAGTAAACGCACAAATCTCCTTGGCGTCTGCTCAGGAAAACCTTGAAGCAACAGCCCTTTATGCTCCCATTGCTGGTACGGTAACATCTGTTTCAGGTCGCGTGGGCGAAACTGCTGGATCAAATTTCATGACGATTGTCAATTTTAGTGCCCCACAGGTTCAGGTCTATCTGGACGTATCAGATTGGGAAAATGTAGTTGTTGGTTATGATGTCGAAGTCTTTTTTGATGCGCTGCCAGATATGACCTTTACAGGCAAAATCATTCAGGTGGATCCATTATTGGTGCAATCCGGTGGGTCTTTGATCGTTCAAGCATTAGCGGAACTTGATGAGGACTCTTTAGCTAACATTGGCAAGATTCCATTGAGCAGTGAAGGCTCGGTTGACGTGATCAGTGGGCGTGCTGATAAAGCCATTATTACGCCAGTAGAATCCTTGCATGACCTGGGAAATGGAAAGTATGCTGTGTTTGTGATGAAAGATGGAATCCCGACAATGCAGGAAGTTGAAATTGGATTAATTGATATCTACTATGCACAGGTGCTTTCAGGGCTGAACATTGGCGATGTCGTCACAACTGGGATAGTGGAGACTAAATAATGAAGGACAGGCATATCGTTGAAGCCAAGGAAATCACCCAGATCTATGGCATGGGTGACGCAGAAGTTGTTGCACTGGACAAGGTGAGCGTTCAGATACAGCAAGGTGAATTTATTGCCATCATGGGCCCGTCAGGCTCAGGTAAAAGTACTTTGACCAATATTCTGGGTTGTCTTGCCCGGCCGACCTCGGGGCAATATATCCTTGATGCTGAGGATGTCAGTGCTCTTGATAAGGTTGAACTGGCGGCAATCCGTAATCAGAAGATCGGTTATGTCTTTCAGTCATTTAATCTATTACCCCGTACCAATGCATTGCGTAATGTGATTTTACCCCTTTTGTATGTCCGGGATAATGGTAAGTCTTATGCAGAAATGGAAGAAAGGGCAAACGAAACGCTGAAATTGGTTGGCTTGGAAGACCGCATGGAACATGAACCCCAAGAACTTTCGGGTGGTCAACAACAGCGGGTGGCGAT